>CAIOHI010000271.1 GCA_903858075.1 uncultured Actinomycetes bacterium | reverse complement strand
TGCTTCAAGTGGGGTTTGCCAAGCCGTACAAGTCGCCTCGCACGCTGGTGCGCTCTTACCGCACCGTTTCACCCTTTCCCACAAAGTTGCCTCTGTGGGTGGTCTACTTTCTGTTGCACTTTCCGTGAGGTCGCCCCCACCTAGCTCGCGCTAGCACTTTGCCCTATGAAGTCCCGACTTTCCTCGACACATAGGACATGTGCCGCAGTCACCCGACCGACTCACCAGTGAAAAGTGTACGGGGTTATTGGGGAAGTGGCGTTGGCTTTATGAGCATTTGGCGTATTCATACGCCATGGAGTTGAGGCTTGGCGTTTCCATGTTGAGCGTGGTTTTGTTGCCTGCCTCGTTCTTCTTGCCAAGAGAGACAGCAATGGTGCCGAGTGATCCGAATGCGCCAGGCACTGCTGCGGGGTTCGGCTTCCCTGTGTCTTTGTTTGTTGATGGGCCGATGCCTGCAATGCCAGGGTTGATGGCTTGAGCAAGAACTGCAGCGTGGCGAGATTCCTGTTCTCCAATACCCATCGCTGCTGCGCGCAGCTTTGGCTGAGAGAGCATGGACACGTAGAACTGGTACGTTTCGGCGGCCAAAGTTTCAAGGCCAAGAGCTAATGCCATGACATCGTCAAGTGGTGTGTCGCTTGGTGCAATGCCGGCATCTTTATTTCCCAAAATCAGATCAAGCGCTGGGTTGATGTAGAGCTTGTTAATTTGCTCGTTGGCACATTCAAAGGTTTCACCCTTTGCCTCGGTGATGATGCCACTCAATGCTTTGGCATGAGCTTCATGGTCGGCCTTGAACCTGTTGACCACTGCTGCAGTACCTGCTGCGCTACCAGTGAAGAGGCCAAGAGCCAATACTTTTTTGTAGGTGTCGATGGCGTTGAATTCAAGTGAAGTAGCAGTGCGTAAGAGCACTTCATCGGTGGGCGCTCCATCGGGGAGGCCTGTTGTTGGCGGCACTACACCAATGCGTGGGAACTCGCCCTGTGGGCTTTGTGCTCCTTTGCCGCATGCGGCAAGCAGTGTTGTGGTGGCAATTGCAAAGCCGCCCGTGAGAAGAAACCGACGGCGGTTGACTGGGGAATTCATTTCAAAGTTGTTCGCGTTCATGGTGAGTCCTTGGAAGAGGTGTTCTACGCCGGGTAGGTCTTGGTGTCGAGTGGTTCTGCTTCATTGTCGAGAATGTCGCCGAGGCCTTTTTTGCCTGCAAAGCCAGCGAGTACCGCTGCATGACGACCCTGTACAGGAATGATGGATGCAACAAGTTGCGCTCCGTCGGTGCCTGTAATGGTGCCGAGCACGCCAAGGTGAGTTTTCACGAGCGAGTTCTCTAATGAGAGAAAGGTTCCTGCAAGTTCGGTATCGGAACCAGATGATGCAGCTGTTACGAACGCAGTGTAGAAACTTGCATTTTGTGTGGTGGCCGATGAGCGACCAAGAAGCCCAGCCAACGACTGTGCTTGAGCAAGATGATGCCCGCCGAATAAATCAAAAACTGTTTTGAGATCTTTCCCGGCAGCAGCTGATGCTTTTGCGTAGAGCGCAGTCATTGCAAGTTCGATTCCATGAGCGAACTGCAAAATGGCGATGTCGCTCTTTGTCGGTTGCTTTGGCGGGGCGGTGGTGGTGGGTGCGCTCACGCGGGGTTCCTTTCGCATTCTTTAACAGATCAGATT
>CAIOHI010000270.1 GCA_903858075.1 uncultured Actinomycetes bacterium | reverse complement strand
TGCGTGGCGCAATGGCTGGCACATGGACGCAACTAGGAATAAGCGATGGCGATGTTTACACGCAGTATCGCCGAGACCTTTTAGACACTCTCAGTGCTCTGCCGCACGATGCGGTCATCTTTAGCCACTTCATTGCCATCAACGTGGTTATTGGCGAAGCGTTGTCCGATGATCGCCTTGTAGTGAAGAGCCTCGATAACTGTTCCGTTACATCAGTGTTGGTACACGAGGGAAAATTCACCATCGAAGAGATGGGTCGCGAAGCTGACACCCTCATTCGCTGAGGAAATCAGATAGATTTCAAGAGTGCTCGCATTGCTTTTGAAAGATCTTCATGCCAACTGGACGTGGGTCGTCATTATTGGTAACGGTCTTGCGGGCGTGTGGTCTTTAGGTGCGCATCGCATTGAAAGTTTGCGCACTCGTGCCTTGTGGTGGTTTATTGCCTTTGTGGAAGTCGCAGTGTTTGTGCAGGTAGCCATGGGTGTTGGGTTGGTCAACCATTACAAACTCGAGTTTCCGCAGTTCCATGCGTTCTATGGCTTCGTTGCCATCATTGCAATTGCCATTATTTACTCATATCGCAATCAACTCAAAGGCAAGTTGTATTTGTTGTACGGCGGAGGAAGCTTGTTCCTCATGGGTCTCGGTATCCGCGCCATGCTCGTTGGCTAAAAAAAGAGGGTTCTCGGGTACTTAAGCGAGTGCCTTTTCGAGCGAGTCGAGGGCTGCTGTCAATTGCTGAGGCAACTTCGCACCAAAGGTTGCGTAGTGCTCACGAATTTGTGGAACAGCTTCGAGCCAGCCCGCAGTGTCGAGCGACAACAAAGTGCTCATGTCGGCAGCATCTACTTTCAAGCCAGAGGTATCGAGGTCGCTCACAACAGGCAAGTTGCCAATAGGGGTTTCCACTGCACCAGCGGTTCCGTCGATGCGCTCAAAGACCCACTTCAAAACGCGGCTGTTTTCGCCGTATCCCGGCCACAAGAAGCGGCCATCGGTGTCGCGGCGGAACCAGTTCACAAAGAAAATTTGTGGCAGGTTCTCTGGCTTAGCTTTGCTTCCCAGTTTCAACCAGTGCCCGAAGTAGTCGGCCATGTTGTAGCCACAGAAGGGGAGCATTGCCATGGGGTCGAATCGCAAGTTGCCAACGGCGCCAGCCTGAGCAGCAGTGGTCTCTGAGGCCATGATGGAACCAAGGAATACGCCGTGCTCCCAGTTGAATGCCTGGGTAACAAGAGGAACCGTGGTGCGACGACGGCCGCCAAAGAGAATTGCCGAGATGGGCACGCCCTTCGGGTCTTCCCATTCAGCCGCAATTGATGGGCACTGTTCTGCTGGTGCGGTAAAGCGTGCATTGGGGTGCGCAGCTGGAGTTTCTGTTTCTGGAGTCCAGGCATTGCCCTTCCAGTCGGTAGCGCGCGCAGGAGCGGTATCGCTCATGCCTTCCCACCACACATCGCCGTCGGGGGTGAGTGCTGTGTTGGTGAAGAGCGAGTTGCCCCACAATGTTTCCATTGCATTGGCATTGGTGTCGTAGCCGGTTCCTGGTGCAACACCAAAGAAGCCAGCTTCTGGGTTGATGGCGTACAGGCGACCATCTTCACCAAACTTCATCCAGCAAATGTCGTCACCAATGGTTTCAGCTTTCCAACCTGGAATGGTGGGAACAAGCATGGCGAGGTTGGTCTTGCCACAAGCCGAGGGGAATGCCGCTGCAATGTATTTGGCAACGCCCTGCGGGTTGGTGAGTTTCAAAATGAGCATGTGCTCGGCAAGCCATCCGTCATCACGAGCCATAACAGAGGCAATGCGCAATGCAAAGCACTTCTTGCCAAGCAACGCGTTACCGCCGTAGCCAGAACCGAAGCTCCAAATTTCACGTGTCTCGGGGAAGTGAACGATGTATTTATTGTCGGGGTTGCATGGCCATGAACTATCGGCCTGACCTGGTGCAAGTGGTGAACCAACAGAATGCACGCAGGGAACCCATTGGCTGTTGCCAAGCACGTCGAGTGCACCTTGACCCATGCGGGTCATAATGCGCATGCTCACTGCTACATACGCAGAGTCGGTGAGTTGAACACCAATGTGTGCAATGGGTGAACCAAGTGGGCCCATTGAGAAGGGAACCACATACATGGTGCGTCCCTTCATTGCGCCGGCGTAGAGCGACTTCATTTCGCCACGCATTACTTCTGGCTGACGCCAGTTGTTGTTGGGGCCAGCGTCAGATTCATTAGCTGAACAAATAAAGGTGCGATCTTCTACGCGAGCAACGTCGCCCGGGTCGGAGTGTGCGTAGTAACTGTTGGGGCGCTTTGCCTCGTCGAGTTTGGTGAAAGTTCCTGCATCAACCAGTGCCTGACATAGTTGGTTGTACTCGTCGGCCGTTCCGTCGCACCAATGAATATTTTGTGGTTGCAAAATTGCAGCCCACTCATCTACCCATGATTTTAACTTTGCGTTAGTTGTAGTGGCGCTCATAGTGTGCACTCCTGTGTGAAGCCAATGTCGGCGCGCCGGCATCGAGTGAATTGGGGGATGACATATTCTTACGTACTAGTGACGTTAAAGAGAAATGTTACGACCCAGGAGTTGCCATGTCAGATTCAGAGCCAAGGCTGAGACGTGTGGCACGTCCGTTTTCATCGAGTGTGAAAACTACTCGTTGACCTTGACGCAACATCCGAAAGAGGGAGCCCTCGAGCGCATTGGGCGCGAGGGTGTAATCGGCGAGGTCGGTATCGCACATGATGACTCCGTCGCCGGAGCCTGGGTCGTACGCTTTGACGATCCCTTGCATTGGTCTATTGACCGGCCTTAACGACCTTGCCCGACTTGATGCAGCCGGTGCAAACGTTGATGCGACG
>CAIOHI010000269.1 GCA_903858075.1 uncultured Actinomycetes bacterium | reverse complement strand
GCCATTGAGTGGTGTGTTCAAGAACGCGTTGTCACCATTGTGGGAAGCATTGACCCCGACCCGTTTTTCGATTTCACTCATGAGCGACCCGAGGTGTATCTCGATGAAGATGAAGAACGTCAACTGCGATGGCCAGAAAACAACATTTACATTGCACGTTTTCCCGAAGGCGCACGCGACCTCGTTCTTCTGTCGGGTGTAGAGCCACACATCCACTGGTCTACTTTCATCGACTGCATTGTCGACGTTGCGCAAGGACTGAAGTGCTCTGCCGTTGTTTCACTCGGCGCCCTTGCCGACCAGGTTCCTCATACTCGCCTGCCACCCGTGGTTGGCAGCACCACCAACCCCGATCTTGCACGCAGGCTTGGCCTGTCGCAACCTCAATACCAAGGCCCTACTGGCGTTATTGGCGTTATGCAAGAACGTTTCGACCGTACGGGCATGCCTGCTGTTTCTCTCCGTGTCGGCGTGCCGCATTATCTCACCAACGCCCAACATCCACGCTCGACCGCTGCGCTTCTTCGCCACTTGGAACACGTTCTTGGTGTTCCTACAAACCATGGTGGTATCGATGCCGACGTGCGCCGCTGGGCTGTACTGCACGAAGAAGCCGTTGAAGACGATGCGCAAACCTTGGCCTACGTGCGCATGCTGGAACAGCAATTCGACCGTCGCTCTGAAGCAGCAATTCCGACGGGCGAAGACCTTGCCGCACAATTCGAAAAGTTCCTGCGCGAACAGGACTAACTTTTTTTAAAGTGTTCTCAGCGCCGTATGTGCCGGAAATCGCGACATTTGGCGCCGAGAAAAGCACATCTCGCACGCCATCAGAACTCATCATTATTTCTCGGCGCGTAGCGTCACGAAAAGCGGGACATACGGCGCCGAGAACACTCCAGGGGGTTTAGGTGTTGGTGATGGCGCCGGTTTCGGCACCTTGCACGAGCTTCGCGTATTTACCGAGCACGCCTTTGGTGTAGCGCGGTGGGTTTGGCTTCCAGCCCACCTTGCGAGCAGCAATTTCCTCATCGCTCACCAACAAGTCGAGTCGCTTTGAATGCACATCAACCAAAATTTTGTCGCCGTCTTTCACGAATGCAATTGGGCCACCATCGGTAGCTTCCGGAGCAACGTGACCAATGCAGAAGCCCCAAGTGCCGCCGCTGAATCGGCCATCGGTAATGAGCGCACAGTCGGCGCCACGGCCAGCGCCTTTCAGCGCACCCGTGATAGCGAGCATTTCACGCATGCCTGGGCCACCCTTCGGGCCTTCGTATCGAATGACCAACACGGTTCCTGGCTTAATATCGCCAGCAAGAATTGCCGCCATCGCACCGTCTTCACCATCAAAAACTCGTGCAGCACCTTCGAAGTGCAACTGGTCTTTGCTCAGGCCGGCAACTTTCACTACAGAGCCACGTGGAGCCAGTGTGCCCGTCAATACGTTGATGCCACCCTCGGAGTGAATGGGGTCAGAAAGCGGGTGCAATACATCGCCATCGGGTGCAGG
>CAIOHI010000268.1 GCA_903858075.1 uncultured Actinomycetes bacterium | reverse complement strand
TCTGCAAAATGACGCGCAGTTTTTCGCGAATGTTGACTGCTGAAAATTCATCGAAGCTTTCGGCGCAGTCGCCAGCTTGCAACAAAAACGCATTGCCGGCGGCAACATGACCAAGGGCAACTTGCAAGTTGCGAGCTTCGCCAGCAAAGACAAGTGGGGGATACGCAGATACCTGTTTCAATGCGCCCAAGAGAGCTGCATCGTCGGGCCACGCTGGCTGTTGCTCAGCGGGGAACGTGTGCCATGAATCGGGAGACCAGGTACGTGCCATAAGGGTTTTTAGCGTAGTAAGAACAATGCCGAATTCGGCAATGAATTAACGAGCTTTAGGGGGTTGGGTTAAGCGGCAGGGTTAAGCGGCAGGGTTAAGCGGCAGGGTTAAGCCGCATAGATGCGTTCAGCATCTTCACGCAAACCAATGACCGCACGACTCACCAAGCGACGAGCAGCTTCGGCGGTGACGCCCAAGGCTTCGCCCACTTCGCGGAAAGACTTGCGCTCGCCGTCGAGAAGTCCAAAGCGAGCTTCTACTGCGTAGCGCGCGCGGTCGTCGAGGGTGCCCAGCAGTTCATCGAGCAACTCACCATCAACAAGTGCCATGACGGCATCTTCAGGAGTGCCCTGGCCGTTGTCCATGAGGTCGCCCAAGGTGGCGTCGCCATCGTCGCCAACAGTTTTGTCGAGCGATACCGGGGTGGTGAGGCGATGCAATTCGGCGTTGCCAATATCGAGGTTCTCGCCATCGCCAGAAGACTGACGAAGTGCAGCGCGCAAGCTTGCCGAACGGTCACCAGGAATACGAATGAGGCTGGCCTTTTGGTCGAGTGCACGACCAATTGCTTGACGAATCCAGAACGTTGCGTAGGTGGAGAACTTAAATCCACGGCGCCAGTCGAACTTGTCGACAGCGTGCTCGAGGCCGAGGTTTCCTTCTTGAATGAGGTCGAGAAGGTCCATGCCCTGTGGCAATGGGTAACGGCGAGCAATAGATACAACAAGTCGCAAGTTGGAGCGAATGAAGTGGTCTTTTGCTACAGCAGCGGCCTTCATGTCTTTGCGTACAGCGGCGGTCTTTTCGCCAGCTTCGTACAAGGCAGCAGCTTCGCGGCCTTTTTCAATGGCTTTCGAGAGGGTGCGTTCATCTTCGGCAGTGAGGAGGGCTACTTTGCCGATGTCATTTAAATAGAGACCAATTGCGTCGTTCATGTTCTTTTCCGGTTTCGTTAAGGGGGTATTCAGGGGGTCGTTGCATTACGTCTGCATCAGCATGACCGATGCATATAAGAAGAAGGTAAGAGGGGTGGATGGGGGATGTGATAAGGGGCGAGGCCCTTTATCGGGGGAATGGCAAGATTAGACCAGATTTGGGAACTTGTCACGAGAAATTTTCAGATTTTTTGCGGGAGGGCCCGCGGAACCGCGAAAGCCTTTATTGGCTTAGACTTCAGCCTTGTGCCCTTACGAATTGGTCTCTTTGGTGGAACCTTTGACCCCCCTCATGTAGGGCACCTTGTCACCGCTGTCAACGTACGGCACGCCCTTGCGCTCGACCTCGTGCTCCTCATGGTGGCAAATGACCCTTGGCAAAAAACGGGAGCCCGACACATTACTCCAGCAGCCGACCGTCTTGCCATGGTGCAAGCAGCTGTTGCAGGTATCGAAGGGTTGGAAGCCGGAACAGAAGAGATGCAACGCGGTGGGCCAAGTTACACCGCCGACACTTTGGCAACCTTGCGTGTGAAATATGCAGGTGCACGATTCTTCACCATTGTTGGTGACGACGCTGCAGCACACATCGACACATGGGAACGCGTGAATGAAGTTGTTGCAATGTCGAGCCTTGTTGTTATTGACAGGCCAGGGTCGCCAGTGACGTTGTCGCAAGATTACGAATGGCGCCATGTTGAAGTACCGCGTCTTGAAGTGTCGAGTACCGATTTGCGTTGTCGTGTGACCGATGGTCGTCCTCTTGACTACCTCGTACCTGAGCCGGTCATCGACATTATTCGCGACCGCGGCCTGTATGGGCTGCGCGTTGGTTCGCAATTATGACCGCAATCCCTTCGCGTCGGCATAACAGAACAGTTGCAGCTTTTTTGTGTGGGCTTCTTGGCATGGTCATGTTGCCATCAGGTCTTGCGCTTGCTGCAAACTCGTTGTTGCATTCCACCGATGGTGACAGCGTTGACTCCAAAAATGTCATGAAAATACCGTCTACGCCTGCAGCTTTGCTCGCTGTGGTCGATGGCAACGGGTTTGTTGCATCATTGCAAATGATTGCACTCGCACCAGGCGGGCGTGGCGGAACAATTGTTTCCATTCCAGTTGGTGCTGCATCGGTTGTTGCAGCCGGGGAAGCTCCTCGGCGCCTTGGCGATGCATTTTTATTAAATGGTATTGATGGGCTCACTACCGACGTTGAAGGTTTACTGAACGTCACCTTCACCGCAAAGGCGGCAGTGACCGAAGTGGAAATGGCCGCACTGATTGCAGGAGAGCGCGACGTTAATGTTGAAATAGATCGTGCAGTGAACACGCTTTTGCCCACGGGAATTCAAGAAATTCTTCCTGCAGGAAAGCACACGCTCACCTCTGCTCAAGTAGCGGGCATTCTTGCTTCGAATCAAGCAGGTGCACCAGAGTCTGATCGTCTTCCCATCATTAAATCTTTATGGGTAGGCATTGCTGGCGCAGGACTGAATATTGCAACAACTACTACAGAAGTTGTGGGTACTGCAACGACTCTTGCCCCAGCGCTCACCGTGCAAGACTTTTTACAGCGCACGCTTACTGGGGAAGTGCAAGTGTGGCAATTTGCTGCCAATGCCATTCCCGAAGGCGAACTGAACCCCACCAACTCCGACATGTATGCGCTCGACAAGGCCGAAGTCATCATGGTGGTTGCAAGCGTGGCCCCTTCGTCGGTTTCGTCGCTCTATGCCACCATCAACGTGCAAATTGACAGTGCTTTTACCGATGCCACAATTACGCGAGAAGCCGTATTGCGCTTGTCAATACTGGGCGTGAACGTTGTGCTGGTGCGCGAAGTAACTGGTGAGCCAGTTGCAGAAACCGTTGTGCAGTACAGCGACGACCCAGTACGCGCCGAAGTAGAGAGTTATTCCTCAATATTTGGGCCTCTCACTCCAAAGCGAGTGACTCAGCAAGTAGAAGGCGTTGATGCCCGTATCGTTCTAGGTACCAACTTTAGAGATTTCATCGCTGGCCAACCTTCGGGTGGCGGCATTACCACTTCGACCTCCATTGCGGTCGATGAAAGCGAACAAACGTCGTGACCAATACATCCGATATCCAAGTGCCCAACTACGACGTCTCGTCAAAAGACTTTGCAATCGAAATTGCTCGTATCACCGACGATAAAAAAGCCGATGAGGTACTTGTGCTCCATGTGGGTGAAGTGCTCGGAATTACCGAGTATTTCGTTCTTTCCGGTGCAAGCAACCCGCGTTTAGTAGGAGCAATTGCCGACGAGGTCACCTCGAAAATGCGTGAGCGCTACGGCCGTTCACCTATTCGCACCGAAGGAATTCGCGAGCAAATGTGGGTGCTTGTTGACTATGGCGATGTGGTGGTGCACGTGTTTGCTGAAGAAACGCGTCGCTTCTACGAAATAGAACGCCTCTATAAAGATGTTCCTAAGGTTGAGTGGCAAGAGCCTTCTCGCTAGATGGTTTGATAGAAAACACAATTGCGGCGGAACACGCAGTAATAAACACAATCAGTATCGGTGCGTTCGACGAGTCGAATGTAGTTTTTAACCATCCAGAAAAAATTGGGCCGAGAGCAGCACCGAGTGTGGTGATTAATCCGAACCCTCCCATGACGGTCCCAAACACTTCTGGTTGCACAATGTCACGTGCAGCGACACCGTCAAGTGCCGAGAGTGCACCAAGTGTGATGCCTGCGAACACGACGTATGTGACTGCAAAAGCGATGTTCCCACTGCCAAGTAAAAACAGCGCCGAAACGCCCAGGGTAAATCGCGCGACAATAATCAATCGCGGGGCCGTAAATTTCCTAATTGCAGGAACAAGTGGAATCCGACCTCCGAGTTGCATGAATCCGCGCACACTTGCAAGAAGCGCTGCTGTTCCCGTCGAAATTCCAGCCGCAGTCATTGTTGGCACCTGAAACACAAGAAGTGTGCTTGCCGCTATTGAAGAAAGAAAGGCGCCAATAGTGAACAAGCGAAGCCGTGAGTTGCCGAGTGCACTACGGAGCGATGTGATTAATGACGCGGGCTTTGCGGCAGTGGCAACCTCTACGTGGCACACCAGGGAGGCAACGAAAAATGAAATGATGGTCAGTGCAGCTGGCAGGCGCACCGCGGTTTGCCATCCGTAGTGACCTCGTAAAACCTCGGTCAGCGGAATCATGACTGGAGAACTAAATGCTCCCCAGATAGTCAGTCTTGTGATGGCTCGAGTGGAATCGGTTGAAGCAAGGCGTACAGCTAAAGGTTGAGTAAACGAGTAAAAACCTGCTGCACCTATGAGCCCGCCGCCAAGCGCATACATTGCGAGAAACATCGTGCCGGTGGCGTACGAACTTGCGAAGTAAAAAGTTGCTCCGATCGGCCCAATGATGCCCAGCACTGCTCGGGGCCCAATGACGTCAAGTCGTCTACCTGTGAGAACGGCGCCAATTCCCGAAAGTAACTGCGCAAGTCCAAATGTGATGCCCAGTGTGCTCGCCGAAACTCCGTGAAAATTGGACAGATCTGTAAACAGAACTCCGAAGCCATAAAACCACGTGCCATACGCCACGACGGTCAAAACTCCGAGCGAAGTGAGGGGGAGCACGTCTCAAATTACCTTAAAGAATGCCTGCAATCAAACGCTAGGCTCTTCTCATAATTTGGGGGCTGTAGCTCAGTTGGCAGAGCGCTTGCATGGCATGCAAGAGGTCAGGGGTTCAATTCCCCTCAGCTCCACTTTTTATAGTTAGGGTTTCCTTGTGGAAATTAAACGTGGCCTAACTCGTTCTTTCAAAGGTGCTGGAGCGCTGTTCGTCTCGTTTTTGCTCGTGACGGTGCTGGCAGTGAACTATGCATCTGCGTTGTCTGTTGCCAAGACAACATGGAAAAAGACCTGGCTCGTTGCTTCCACCTCAGTCACCTTGAAATCTTTGGTGAGTAATCCGTCGACTGGCGCAAAGACCTGGTCGGTTTCTGGGTCGTGTTCGCTCAATAAATCGAAGTCAGCAATCGCCGTGAAGTCAAAAGGCTCTTGCACGGTCACTTTGAAGGTTGCTCAAAAGGGTAAGTACAAAGCTGTCAAAGTGGTGAAGAAGTTTGTCATTCGCCCGAAGGGTTATGTCGGCTCCGATACGTCACCAGTGACAACACTTGCTCCTGGGGCAGGCACGGGAAGCGGCACAACCGTGAGTTCCTGTGAGAGCAGTGGGTCGAGTGTCATAGCTACATCAGTCTCGAGCGAACCAGTGAAAGCTGCGGCGGCTGTTGCCGTGAGTGATGCAACTGTGTATTACACGCCGGCACCTTTCACCCAAACTTTAACGAAGTCATTGCCTGGCAAAACGCTCACCTCATTGGCGGTGCTGTGTGACCGCGCAAAGTTCCTCATTTCAACAAGTGGCACTGCAGAGTTATCAAACCAATATTTTGCCATCGACAATTCCTTTGCCGCATCAACATCTGCGTTGACAGCGCAGACCTATGGCAGTTACTTGCATGGAATTTTCTCGGCAGTTGCCGATACGGCTGATGCAACACAATTCAGTATTGAATCACAATTGCATTCTGTTTATAAGCTTGACTACGTTCCATCGCAAGGGAATAAGTTGAACTTTGCCATAAACCATGCAAAGACAACTGGCGCTCCGGGGTATGTGACTTTCACTTACAACAAGACAACAAAAACACTGCAAGCAAAAAAGCGTTACGTTCTGAACACAACCACTTATACGCATTCACTTGACTCAAGCTTTGCTGCTGCAAATTATTACGTGAACGTCAATAATGGTGTCTATTCACTTGTTGCTCCTGTAGCAAGTGCGACGCCGCTCCATTTTTTCAACTCACCTATTGACTTCGATATTCCCAGTGAATTTAACCCAACTGCAGTGAAGTTAGTTTCTAACCCAAGAGTGTCAATTGCGTCTTATATTGCTAGCGAAGATCCCATCGTCGAAATGGAAGGAGTACTGCTCCCAAACGGCACGCGTGATGCAACCAGAACAAAACTTCGAGATATCACAAAAACGATCTACCGCAATCAGATAGCAACTGCAGGCGTTAATGCGGCTACAAAAGCTGCAGCCGATGCAGTACTGCTCGCCATTAAATCTGATGTGGAAGCAGAAGGCGGGCGTTTGCGTTACGACATAGCGATGTATCGCAACTTTCGTGACCAAGCTCTAGCCGGAATACTGGAAAGTGCCAGCATTGCTAACGGCGTGGTAGGGCAGCACACGGTTCCTTTTGTCTACTTCACCAACGAAGCGGATGATTCCGGCAAGCACCATCCCTTTATGGTGATGGCTAGTTACAACACCTCCGACAAACCCAATGGACTCAACGATATTCGGCGTCCACCAGGCGCAATGCCAACGGCAACATGTAACAAATATGACTGTAACGACGTCACTCGCGATGCTGTCTCAAACTTGGTGATGTCGAAAATTCCGATGCGTGACTACGGGCTTGTTTCAAATGTCGAAGAAAATAGTTTCGGATCTCGACCATCTTTGAAGTCAGATGCCCGCTACACGGGTGCCAGTAATACTTTTAACTGGGCAAGCAGGGCGGCGAACGGAATTGCGGCCGATGGCATGTTGATTTACCCAGCCTTCAATAACAACTTGGCGCAGTCACAAGTAGTTGGCGAGATATGTGTCATTGGCGCACACGTTGGCCAAGGAATGGGTTTGCATTATCACGCCGACGGGCATGCGGCTAACAAAAATGGAATGCACCTCTACAACTCCGATGACTACGTTGGAAAAGCGCATCCACCAATTATCGGTTTTGGATATGACGGCGTGGCCTTGTCTGGTGTCTATGACGTTTCGTACCCCAATATGGTTGGGTACAACGTTGCACTCGATGAATATGGAGGTCACGACCACGACGGGCTGGGTTATCACTACCACGCACATGGCGCTGTAGGTACAACAACCACCGGAGCGACCTACGACCTGCATCTTTTGCTCAATGGTGCTTGGAAAGGGAAGATCAACGACATTCCCAACTTCTGGCCTACCAACCCAACTGTCGGTGAGCCAGAAATCAATGTGGGTCAAAACCACAGGTATGTTGGTCGTGGCGTGAGCTGAGCCCATCAATGTGTGGCTCTCATTCTTGTTTTTACCTCGATGACATAAGGTGTGACTATGGCGAAATCGCAGCCCTCACTTACTCGTAGTTTTGATTCCCATGATGGAAACGTTGTGCTCACTCCTGGAGGGCAGCGTGTGCATCGCGACCACCTCGCACAAAGTGAAGTGGTGCAGGCAGGCTTCAACGAGGTGCGTGAAGGTGTGTGGAGTTTGGTGGGCAACGGCCTATCGAATCAGACGTTTATATTTGCTCCCGAGGGTGTCATTGCAATTGATACGGGAGAGTCTGAAGAAGAGATGCAAGAGGCGCTGCGCCGTTTGCGGGAAGTAACCGATGCGCCTATTGCGGCCGTTATTTACAGCCACTTTCATTATGTAGAAGGCACCACCGCAATTTTTAAAGAAGCAAATCATGTTTCGCCCTTGCCTATTTACGGTCATGAGAAAATCGCCTACAACAAGTCGCGGGCGAGTGGTGAAATTGCGCCGGCCTACGCACGCGGACTTGTGGAGCAATTTGCAGTGGTAATGCCTGCCGATGGGCCAGATGGGTTAGTGAATGTGGGCCTCGGTTTTTGGTATCGAAACCCAGCATTTTCAACCATTACACCTGGTTATATTCCCGTCACTCATCCTGTTGGCGAATCTGCGTCATTGACCATTGCCGGGCTGAAAGTTGAAATGAAACACTCGCCGAGTGATTGCGATGACTCGGTGAACATGTATTTCCCGGCATTGGAAACTTGTGTGCACAACTCTGTTTGGCCAACGGTATTTAATGTCTTTGCTATTCGTGGTGAGGAATATCGTGACCCACAGGTACTCATTCCTGGTGTAGATCACATCATCAATTGGTCGCCAAGTTACATGGTGGCAACACATGGGCCAGCGCTGGTCGGTAAAGACAATATTCGCGGAAAGGCAACTCGATATCGCGATTCATTGCAGTACATGTGGGATCAATCGGTGCGCGCAATTAACAAGGGCTGGACGATGGATGAAGTTTCCTCGCGTATTTCTTTGCCTGCGTTATATGACGAGGACTACCTCACCTCTGAACGTTACGGAGTGGTTGAACATCACCTGCGTCAAATATTCATTGGCCTACGTGGCTGGTTCGACGGTGATGAATCGAAACTCTTTCCTGTAGAGCCAAAGGAAAGATACGCAAAACTGATTGCGGGCTTTGGTGGGCGAGAGGAAGTAGTACGGCAGGCGCAAGCCGCACTTGAAGCTAATGACGTTCGTTGGGCAACAGAACTATCTACGTGGTTGGCGCGCTCTGCAGATGCAACCGAAGCCGACCGTGTACTCCTCGCCAACTGTTTACGCGTTATTGCCGAGCGCACACCTGCTGCCAATATTCGCAACTGGGCAATTACCCGCGCAAGGCACCTTGACGGCTCAATGCCGATGGACCGGTTTATGCGCCACACTTTTGGTTCTGGAGTTTTACGAACCACGCCAAGTGATGAACTCATTGCAACCTTGCGCGTTCTCATTGAACCCACTGCAATTGAAGGTATGAATCATCACATCGCGTTTCACATTGATGATGTTGTTTGTGGTTTGCATGTGCGCAATGGGGTAGCAGTGCCTACTGCAGGGGCGAGTCCCGACAGCACGGTAACGATGTCACAAAAAACTTTGCATGCACTGTTGAAGGGGTCTGTGCTGTGGAGCGACATGGTTGCAGAGAGTTCGGTATCAATTAGCGGGGATACAAGTGCAGTGGAAAAATTCCGAAAAGCACTTGAAAATAAGGGTTTTTCATCGTGAATTCATCGTTGCCTCATGCAACTCCGCCATATGCGGGTGAAATGGGCGCCACTATTCCCGAGTCGAAGCCCGCATCCATACCCATCACGCAAGCTCCTGCGGGTGCACCGAATATTGTGCTCGTGCTGCTTGACGACGTGGGGTTCGGTACGTGTGGAACATTTGGTGGACCAGTACCAACACCAGCATTAGATCGAGTAGCGAAGAACGGCTTGCGCTACAACCAGTTTCATACCACCGCCTTGTGTTCGCCCACGCGAGCAGCAATGTTGACGGGGCGTAATCACCACACCGTGCATATGGGTGGAATTCCTGAAGCAGCGAATGTTTTTCCTGGTTACGACAGTGTGATACCCAAAGAGGCTGCATCGGTTGCAGAAATATTGAAGCAGTCGGGCTACTCCACATCGTGTTTTGGAAAGTGGCACCTCACCCCCATGTGGGAACAAACACTGGCAGGCCCCTTCGACAGATGGCCAACAGGAATGGGCTTCGAACGCTTTTATGGAATCATCAATGCTGAGGCTTCGCAGTGGGAACCACCACTGTTCGACCAAACCACGCCGGTGATGCCATACGAAGGTCGTGATGACTACCACATGACCGAAGACATCGTTGATCAGGCAATTTCGTGGATGCAGATTCAGAAAGGTTCGCAACCTCAGAAGCCATTTTTTACTTATGTAGCAACAGGCGCAATGCACTGCCCGCATCATGTGGGCAAAGAGTGGATTGACAAATTCAAAGGCCAATTCGATGGCGGTTGGGATGCGTTGCGCGAGGAGATTTATGCGCGGCAGTTGGAGTCGGGCGTCATTCCGCCGGAAACTTTGTTAACAGAGCGACCCGAAGAAATTCCTTCGTGGGCCGATTACCCCGACCGGTATAAACCCGTTGCCAGCAGGCTGATGGAAACCTTTGCGGGTTTCTTGGCCCATACCGATGCGCAAATTGGGCGACTGCTCGATGCGGTGGAAGACCTTGGCATAGCCGACAACACATTGTTCATTTACATCACCGGCGACAACGGCGCCTCTGCAGAGGGAACAATTCACGGAGCATGGAGTGCCCCTTCATTTCAAAATGGAATTCCTGAAGACCCCGAGTGGTTGCTCGACCATATGGACGACTTTGGAACTGCGCGATGCGAGAACCACTACAACGTTGGTTGGGCATGGGCACTCGACTCTCCGTTTCAGTGGATGAAACAGGTGGCCTCACATTTTGGTGGCACGCGTAACGCAATGGCGCTGTCGTGGCCTTCCCAAATTGAGAATGCAGGAGGATTGCGCACGCAATTTCATCATGTGGTCGATGTGATGCCAACAATTTTGGCCGCGGCAGGCATAGAAATGCCAACACATGTGAATGGTCTAGAGCAACTGCCCGTTGATGGAGTGTCAATGTTGTACACCCTCGATGACGCTGAGGCAGAGAGCCTTCGAGATACCCAATATTTTGAGATGTTTGGCAACCGAGCCTTGTATCACGACGGTTGGATTGCCTCGTGCTATCACGGCCGTGTGCCATGGAACAGGTTCGGATCATTTCCTTTCAATGGCCCCGAAGAAAAATGGGAGCTGTACAACATTCGTGAAGATTTTTCTCAAGGTAAAGATCTGGCTCTTCGGCACCCGGAAAAATTACAAGCGCTACGAGAGATGTTTGACGAAGTTGCAGTGCAACACAATGTGTACCCACTGCGTGAGCCCATCTCTGCGTTGGGTATGCCCATTTTGCCGCCAGAGAGTTTGGGTGGCATCAAGAAATACACGTACACCTCGGCACACATTCGCATGCCAGAACGTTCTGTTGTGAACTTAAAAAACTGTTCCTTCCGTATTACTGCAAACATTGTGGTTGGTAGTGGGGGAGTTCACGGGGTCATTGCATGCCAGGGCGGCAACATGGCCGGATGGTCGTTATACGTAGACGATGCTGGTTGCCCCGTGTACCACTACAACTGGATGGGCCAGGATCATTTTGTGGCGCATTCTTCAACGCCACTTTCACCAGGTTCACACGAAGTTGTTGTTGACTTTGTCTACGACGGTGGCTTTGGCGCTGGTGGCGATGCTGTGCTACTTGTTGATGCAAAAGCGGTTGCACATGTTCGCGTAGAGCGCTCTGTTCCCATTGTTTTTTCGATGAGCGGAGAGTCATTCGACATCGGAATGGACACGGGTGCTCCGGTAGGAAAGTACCTACACGTGTATCGCTTCACTGGTGAAATTCATGGGGTGACTTTGGAACGACTTGACGAACCAAACCCCGAAATTGCAGCACGCATCGCTGAAGGTGAATTTCGGGCCAGTATTGCCACTCAATAGGGCGCAAAGCCTTATTCCTAGCCAAATTATGGGCCTAGCCGATCTGAAATATGCTCCTTTTAGGACTAGATTTACACTGAATGCATATTCGGTCTGTGGTAAGGGGTGGCTTGACCACTTTAGGGGTTGCTGTACTCCTCGCTGCATGCGGTGGCGGCGGTGGTGCATCGAATAATTCACTAGCTCTAAAGAATGCTGCTCTGCCTGCAGGGGAAGTGGATAGCGGTGCAAAACCAAACCCTGACGGTTTCGCATTTCCCAACTTTGGTGCAGCAGCTACTCCGAGTGAATTTAATGCCAATGATGTGTCGACGATGTTTTCTTCTGGGTCTGAAATCTGTGTGCAGACCACTGGAGATTGTGAACTGTCGGCTGAAGCGCGCGCATGGGCGCGCATGGTGAACCAGGCTCGAGTATCGGGTCACTGTGAAGGACTCGCAGTTCTTGCCTCTACCCGTTTCATAGGCAATGAGTTACCGAAGACCATCACTCTTGCGCAACAAGAAGAACTCACACACGCCATCATGCGTGCATTCGCTACGCAGTTCCTTAATGAAACTCAAGAGGCAACTAAATCGTGGGCAAAGAAGCGGCCATCTGAAATTGTTTCCGCACTAGTGGAGTCGCTCAAAACTGGTGCACCAAAGTTTACGTTGGGTGTTTATACCGACTCCGGCGGTCACGCAGTGCTTCCTTATGCGGTGGAGTTTCCTTCAGTTGATATTGCGCACATCATGGTGTACGACTCGAACTGGCCTGGAATGAATCGCTACGTAGAAGTGAATCTCGCGGAAGAGTCGTGGAAGTTTTCTTTCTCTGGCGCAGACCCGGTATCTGACCCTCAGGTGTGGCAGGGGGGTAAGGGAGACCTCGACATCACCCCTCTTGATGCCCGCGTCGATGGCACGTGTCCGTTTTGCAATGGCAAAGTGGGAGTACAGAAGTCGTTGTTGCTCATTCGCTCGGCAAAACCAGACTGGTCTATTCAGTCGGCAGACGGTGAGCTAACCCCAGGCTCTCAAATTGTGGGCGACAGTGTGGTGCGACCATTGCGCTCTGTACTTCCACCTCGCCCCGATCTTGCTGATGCGAATAGACAGGGCCCCACCGATTACCTCGTCTTCACGAACCTGAGTGGAAAGGGCGTGTCGCTAAAGATCGGATCAACAACGCGCATCGTGGGTGTTACCCCGCAAGCTATTTTTGAAATTGATTCACAGTCAACGGCGCCTTCTGTAGAAATTCAGATTTCAGACGTACAAGTTGCAGTAGACGACCCGCAAGTGGGGCTTACCCTTTCCAACGAAGACTCGGTTGCTTCCTCCGCGGGAAACACCAACATGGTCAGCGTTGAGGGTGATGGAATTACGGTCAATATCACCACCGACGACGGTGAGGCTCTGGAATTCAAAACATCTGAAGAGGCGCCAGCTCTTGATGTCCGCACAGGTTCGGCCAATGGCGCCACTGAGGGCGCGAAGTACGAAGTCTTCACTCAGGTGTCGCCGACAGAAACAGAGCACGTTGTGGTCTTAGAAGACGGCGAGAAAAACACAACTCGTCAGCAGGGTCAGTTAGAGAGCCAAAAGACCACGACAAAATTACCTGAAGTTTTAGATGCCCCACTGGTGAAGGCCGGCCTGCCGCCACCAGATGCTCGTGAATTTACCGGCAAGCCGGATTTGTCGACTGCAACAGTGGAATCAACAACTACGACAACTGTGGCGCCAGCGACAACGACAACAACTGAAGCGCCGATACCAACAACAACGGTGGCTCCAACCACCACAACAACAGTTGCGCCAACAACCACCACAACAACAATTCCGGTGGCCCCAACGGCAGCACCGAGCGAAGGTGACATCTTGGCATTGCCAACTGTCAACCCTGCACAACCATTGCGAGCTTCGTCATCATTTAGCCCGGGCGATGAAGTGACGGTTCGTTATTCCGGTCTCGTTCCTCGACAATGGGTACAGCTCGTAGTTGCTTCAACGCCAGAGGTCTTAGACACAGCTCTTGCCGATGCTTCTGGGTCCATCTTGTTGTCGGGAAGAGTTCCTGCATCGTTGTCGCCGGGCACTCATCAACTCGCCGTTTTTCAGCCACAATCAAAAACGGGAATACGTCAGGTGATGAGTTACACCTTGCCTGTGTTCCCCCCAAGTGCACCACGATCTGTTTCAGTTGTCGTGAGCAGTGCTCAAGCAACAGTGAGTTGGGTAGCGCCAAGTTCTAACGGTGGTGCTCCCATCACTTCATATCT
>CAIOHI010000267.1 GCA_903858075.1 uncultured Actinomycetes bacterium | reverse complement strand
TGAGTCACGAGAGGAAACACTACGCTGTGAGACGTGGATCAACTATTGCCAGGCGACACCGACGAGCGAAGAATTTCCATTCGAACATGGCTGGCAGAGAACCCGCGACCCACGCCACGCCAACTTGCGCACGCAGGCTACGTTGCACCGCATTGGCCGGCACCGTGGGGCTTGGCAGCCGACCCCATTCACCAACTCATCATCGACGACGAGCTAGCGCGGGCAGGTGTGCAGCGCCCGTCGAATGCCATTGGTATCGGCTGGGCGGGGCCAACCATTACCTATGCCGGTACTGAAGAACAAAAAGAGCGCTACCTCTTTCCTTTGCTGACCGCTGAAGAAATTTGGTGCCAACTCTTTAGTGAGCCAGGCAGCGGTAGCGACCTTGCAAGTTTGTCAACCCGCGCTGAGCGCGATGGCGATGAGTGGGTGGTGAATGGTTCAAAAATTTGGACCAGTGGTGCACAGCATTCTCAGTTCGGCATTTTGTTGGCACGCACCAATTCCGAAGCGGCAAAACACAAAGGCATTACTTATTTCATTTGCCCCATGAACTTGCCCGGCATTGATGTGCGACCCATTCGCGAAATGACAGGTGGCGAAACCTTCAACGAAGTGTTTTTCACTGATGTGCGTTTGCCGCTTGACGCTGTGGTGGGCGAAGTGAATGACGGCTGGCGTTTAGCGAAAGTAACGCTAGGAAACGAACGCGTATCGCTGAGCACTGGTGGTGTGTTGTGGGGTCATGGGCCAACCGCACTCGACCTTCTTGCGCAAATAAAACGTGCTCCGGTCACCGACCCTGTGATGCGTCAAAACATCGTGAAGGTTTATATTGAGCACCAGATTTTGGAGCTCATTCGCATGCGTACTTTGACGGCGCGTATTCGTGGTGAACAGCCCGGTCCCGAGGCGAGTGTTCGTAAAATTCTTGCCGACGAACATGGGCAACATGTCATGGAACTCGCGCTGTCGCTACAGGGCGCATCGGGGATGATTGCTAACGCACATGTTGGTGGGCTGAGTGGAACCCAGGGGCCATCGGCCATGGAAGCAGCCGTGTGGTACTACGGATTCTTGTTTGCCCAGGCGCTCACCATTGGTGGCGGTACGGGGGCAGTGCAGCGCAACATTGTGGGGGAACGGGTACTCGGCTTACCCCATGAGCCTGAAGCGCGCGCGTAAGTGCGCCGACGCTAATTCGTGCAGCTTCGCCCACTAGTTTGGGGGTACACGTTTTTATAGGGGGACCCCATGAAGCCTTTCCGTTTCGCCGTTCAGTCATATAGTGCCGAGTCGCCAGCCGCATGGCGCGACCGTGCCAAAAAAGTTGAGTCACTTGGCTACTCGGCACTGCATGTGGCCGACCACATCATTGGCCCAGGTGCCGCACTCGACCGCTGTCATCACCCAGTGCAAAACATTGCAGCAGTACCTGCCATGGCAGTAGCTGCAGAAGCAACTTCCACACTGCGAGTGGGTTGTCGCGTGTTTTGTATTGACTACCGCCCAGCGGCTGTGCTCATGAAAGAAGCAGCAACGCTCGACTTTTTCTCTGATGGTCGTTTGGAATTTGGTTTAGGTGCAGGCTGGTTGGCAGCAGAGTACGAAGCCATTGGTATCACGCTCGACCCAGCAGGCGAGCGCGTCACGCGCTTGGAAGAATACGTGAAGGCCGCAAAAATGATGTTTGCTCCTGGCCAAATGGATTTCAATGGCAAGTACGTGCACCTCAATGAGTTCGAAGCAGTGCCAAAGCCAGTTCAAAAAGGTGGAGTACCCATCATGATTGGTGGCGGAAGCAAGCGTGTTCTTGGCATTGCTGGCCGTGAAGCAAACATCATCAGCTTGAACTTCGATAACTCGAGCGGAATGATTGGGCCAAAGGGCGTACAAAGCAGCACCGCTGAAATGACCTCACAAAAAATTCAGTGGATCAAAGACGGTGCAGCTTCAATTAGTCGCAGCATGGACGAAATTGAGTTGGAAATTGGTGCATATTTCACCATGGTGGTCCCCGATGTTGAACAGGGCGCTGGTGCACTTGCCAAGATGTTTGGTCTCACCGCTGAAGACATGAAGGTGCACCCACACGCACTCATTGGCGATGTCGATCGCATTTGCGACACGCTTGTTGCGCGTCGTGAGGAATACGGCATTAGCTACATCACTGTGGGCGAAAGCAACATCGACGCATTTGCGCCAGTTGTTGCTCGCCTGTCAGGCAAGTAATTCAGCAATAGCACTCACGGTTGGCACCCGAACTACTTCGTTTGGGCGGTCGTGCCAGTTGTCGTTCCAGCGGTCTACCCAAATGGGGGTGAGCCCTGCCGCTAATGCGCCACGTGCATCGGCACGAATTGAGTCGCCCACGTACCAAGTTTTTTCTGGTGCAACACCGAGATGCTCACACGCATCGAGGAATGCATTGGGGTGCGGCTTGGGCGTGGTGTGAGCAGCGCTCATGCACGTTTCAAACCACTCATTGAGGCCGAGCCGATTTCTCTCGCGTTCAACATGAGGGTTGTTTGAAAGAACAGCGATGCGATGTTTTTCTCTCAACACGTTCAAGGTGGGAACAATGTCGGGGAAGAAATTGACGCTGAGCCGTTGAGAAAAAGTGGCCAGGTGCGCTTTGCGCTCGTCGGGGTGAAGGTCTGGTAAGGCACGTGCCCATTCTTCGTTGCGAAACTCGTGCAGTTTCCACGTGTCGCGTTGTTCCACGTAACCATGTTGTTCATTGCGGTGCCACAAGTGGGTGGTGCAATGGTTTTGTAACGCAGCAGTGACTTCAGGAGGGGCAAAAGTGCCGAGACACGTCTGAATGGAACCCCACCAGTCAATAAGCGTGTCGTCGAGGTCGAAAAGGATGGCGTCGGGTGGAGTGTTGGTCACGATGTCACTATTGTTTCTGAGATGGGGAAAGAAATTACAACTGTCAGCGACATTATTCGGGTTCACGGCATTGAGCGTGCCGAGAAAGCAGCTCTTGTGCTGGGCGAGAAGAGCCAAACATGGGGTGAGTTGTACCAGAGGTCGTGCCAAATGGCCCAGGCGTTGCGTGCGGCAGGGGTGAAAGAAGGCGACCGCGTGTCGTTTCTTGATAAAAACTCCATTGAGCACTTTGAAGTGTTTTATGGCTGTGCTTTGCTCAATGCGGTATGTGTTGATGTGAACTGGCGCTTGGCTGCCCCTGAAGTGGAATACATCGTGAACGATGCGGGTTCCACGGTGTTCGTTGTGAGCGAAGATTTTCGTTCAATTGCTGAAGCCATTGCCGACCAACTGAACCCAGCGTCTGTGGTTGTTGTTATTGGCGGCAGCGGAGCATCTGTTGGCAAGTTGAACACCATCTCCTATGAAGCATTTGTGGCAACGGGAAGCAATGTCGACCCAAATGTTGTAGCAAAAGCAGAAGATGTTGCCTTTCAGCTGTATTCAAGTGGTACAACCGGCCGCCCTAAAGGCGTGATGCTCACGAATAGCAACTTTTTCTCGCTTGTTCCTACTTCAAAAGCTATGTGGGAGCTTGATGAGCGCTCTATGAACCTGGTGTGCATGCCGCTCTTCCACATTGGTGGCGGCGGTTGGGCAGTTGCTGGTCAGTATTCGGGGTGCACATCTATCATCGTGCGTGACCTCGAGCCAGTATCACTGGTGAAAACCATCGTGGAGAAAAAAGTAACGCACGGCTTTCTTGTTCCAGCAGTGTTGCAAATTATGTTGATGGTTCCCGGAGTAGATACAGCTGACTTCAGTAGTTTGCGCGTATTTGTATACGGCGCATCACCTATTTCAGAAGAGATTCTTTCGCGTTCGGTGCGTACCTTTAAGTGCAAGTTTTGGCAGGCTTACGGGCTCACCGAAACAACCGGTGCCATTATCAACTTGCCACCAGAAGACCACGACCCAGATGGCCCCAACAAGCATCGTTTGCGTTCATGTGGTGTGCCTGGCCCAGAAACGCAAGTGCGTATTGTCG
>CAIOHI010000266.1 GCA_903858075.1 uncultured Actinomycetes bacterium | reverse complement strand
TGGTATCCCACCACCCCGCCCGAGAAAACTAGCGATCTGTGGAACGCGCCCATTTCCAGCTATGTGCGCGGTCGAGATGTTTACCCCACAGAAGCAACTCTGCCAACCGCGGAAACAGCAGCGTGCGAGCAAGCCACGAAAGTGAAGCAAGGCGTGATTGGTCTCTTCTTTGGTAAGCAAGTTGCGACGGGAGGTAGCGGCTTCGGTATCACCATTTCGCATGCCGACATCATCAAGGTGGTTCAAGCGTGGGCCAATGGTCTTGCCCGATGCGCACGAGGCCCGTGGGAACTTGCAATTGGCACCAGCAACTCCGGTGGCGCCACCACTTTCAATGGCTATTTCGGTGGGGTTGCTTGGGCCCAGCTGGTCGACGCCGCACGAGCAGTATCGAACAATCGCATCATTATTTCTGGTGCCAATGACCTAGAACCTGGTTGGGGTCCTTCTGGCCAGGCTCGCGCTTGGGTTGACGGATTTGTTGCAACCACCAGTCAACGCATGTGGAACTTTGGCTCAGCAGATGGTTGCCCGCAAAGTGTTGGCGGTATTTTGTGCAATAACGGCTGGACCATTGACGATGTCATTTGGGTCTCGGCGCAGGCCGGGCCAAATATTGTTGCACTTCCTCAGGTTCATACAAACGGCGGCGCACAATCCAAACAATGGTCTGTTATTGCAGCTCGCGCTAAGGAACTCGGTATCCCATTCCAACTCGGTGGTATGTCGGTTCAAACCGCAGCTTGCAAGCAAGTGAAAGGTGGCTGCCCCACAACCGGTATCTCGGCATGGAACGCCTGGGCGCAACTGCGCAAATACATTGACCTACAACCGAGCCTCGCAGGTTTACCACTTGCAGCGCCCACCGATATTCGCTGGGGCTGGGGTGGACCTTTTCTGAGCCCCACGCCAACCACAACGACGACTACGACTACGACAACGACAACAGTTGCGCCAACGACCACGTCTACTTCAACGACGACCACGACATCTACAACGACTACCTCAACAACCACAACCACTGCGTCGCCAACGACGACAACAACGACGGTTGCGCCAACTACCACCTAGTGGCAACTAGTTCATGAACCGTCCACCGTTGAGGAAGATGGTCATACCTGTCACGTATTCGCCACCTTTGCTCGCAAGCCACACCACCCAAGGCGCACCGTGCTCTTCAGGCTCACCCACAAAACCAAGTGGCATTTTGTCTTTCAAACCCTGAACAAACTCTTGGTTGTTTGCTTCCCAGTTATTCCAAGCATCAGTTTTGAGTGAAGGGTTCACCGTGTTCACAGTGATTCCAAGCTTGCCCCACTCGCGAGCAGCGGTACGCGTGAGAGCGCGAATTGCTTCCTTCGTTGCGTTGTACGGAGTGTTGCCGGGAAAACCTTCCATTCCGGAGCCCGAAGCAAAGTTCACGATGCGGCCATAACCAGCCTTTTTCATGTGCGGGAAAACTGCTTGCATTCCCCACAGTGTTGCCGTTGCCCCGGTGCGGAATGTGTACTCCCACTCTGCGTCATCGGTGTCTTCCATCGGTGTAGGAATTGTTGAAGCGCGTGGCTTTTCTGCAGTTCCAAAACCTTGAGCGTTGTTCACCAAAATATCGACAGTGCCAAACTTCTTTACGGTTTCGGCCACCATGTTGAAAATTTGTTCTTTATTGCTCACGTCTACAACGACACCGAAAGCAATGAAACCCTCAGCTTCTATTTCGGCAACAACGCTGGCAACAGTTGCTGGTGTCCGACTCGCTACAACTACCTTCGCCCCTTCGCGAGCAAATACTTTCGCTATACCTTTACCAATGCCACGACCTGCGCCAGTAACAATTGCGACTTTCCCATCGAGCTGACCCATTGCGTTCTCCTTTACGAGTGCTTCTGGGCTCACCCTAACGACCATGAGTCCTTTGCCGATAGGCAGAGAAGTTGCTAGGCGATAGTTGTAGGAACCCCTTGTTGGGTTCCAGTGATGCCACATTTTTCGAGAAGATACTTTTTCATTGCTGCATCTGATGCTTCGAGTTTGTACTTCGTGTCAAGGTCGCCAATTTGCTTAACAGCATTTGCATCGGCCTGAACCTTTGCTAGGTCGAAACCAAGCTTTTCAATAATCTTGAATAACTCAGTCGTCGAGATACGCAAGTTTTCAGCGACTTCTTTAATTTCAGTCGGTGCAACGGCGGCCAAATTTGTAGCTGCTACCACTTGGTTGGCGTAATACAACTTGATGTCGTCGTCCTTCCCTTCACCCGTGCCCAACTCAACCTTTGACGCCTCTGTGGCTGTCTCGCAGAATGTACGAGGCTTCGCTATTCCGTCCAATGGCAACACGGTGTCATACGAGCTCGACTCGCTGCTTCCGCATGCTGCAAAGCCGAATATCAGTGCGCCGACAAGAAGTGCTCGACTGATGGTGCGACTATTTGGCAATGTTTTCACGGAATTACCCCAGATCAAAGACGATGACGACAGATGGACAAAATACCTCAGTAAAGAGCGGAAACCTAATACCCCCAATCAATGCCCCTGTTCCCGATACATTTTCTTTATCGATACCACCAAAATCATCCTTTTCTATACGTTTGCCCCAATTAGCGACCCCGACGCGGTTCGGCTTTGGCAGAGGTCTTTGTGTGAAGGTCTCGGGCTCAAAGGGCGCATCATCATCTCTCGCCACGGCATTAACGGCACCGTTGGTGGACCACTTGCTGCAGTAAAGAAATACGTGCGCACCACTCGCGAATACGGTGCATTTAAGAACATCGATTTCAAATGGTCCGATGGCGACATTGAAGATTTTCCACGACTAGTCATTCGTGTACGTGACGAGATCGTCACCTTCGGAGTATCCGATGAAATTCAAGTTGACGAGAACGGAATTATTGGTGGTGGCACGCATCTCTCTCCAACTCAAGTTCATGAACTCATTCAGGAGCGCGGCGAAGAAGTGGTTTTCTTCGATGGCCGCAACGCCTATGAAGCCGCCATCGGCAAATTCAAAAATGCTGTCGTTCCCGACGTAGAAACAACCCCTGGTTTTGTAGCCGAACTCGAAACAGGCAAATACGACCACCTGAAAGACAAACCGATTATTACCTATTGCACTGGCGGCATTCGCTGTGAAGTTCTTTCAATGGTCATGAAGAATCGTGGATTCAAAGAGGTCTACCAAATAGCGGGCGGCGTCGTTCGCTACGGAGAGAGATTTAAAGATGCCGGATTATGGGAAGGCTCCCTTTACATATTCGACAAACGGATGAATATGGAATTTAGTGACGAAGCGAAAACCATTGGCGTGTGTCAACTATGCGAGTCACCAGCTAGCAAGTATTACAACTGCACCAACATTGAATGCCGCAAACTAACGCTGGCCTGCGATGAATGCGTTGAAGAAAATGAACGCGTTACTTGTTCCAAGTGCACGCCAGTGAATGTTTAGAGCTAACCCTGGGTTCCATCAGGCATTGTTGCACCGCTGGAATCGGATTTCTCTAGTGCCCCTTCATCGAAAACTGCGCGTAATAAATGCGCATAAGAAAAACTTGTACCTTCAATAGTTGCCCCAGTGAAAATTGCTTCCTCACCATTTACGCCCAAGAACGAAGCGTTGGTGAGATTCGCTCCAGTGAAATCGGCACGATACATGTTGCTGCCGCCCACATCGGCGCCTGTGAAGTTGGTATTCACAAGAATTGCCCTACTGAGATAGGCCTTGTTGAAAGTAGACCCTGAGAAATTGGCTCCGGTCAGGTCGAGGTCAGAGAGATTTTCGCGAGAAAGATCCATGTTCGACAGGTCTGCACCTGGCCCAGCGGTCTTGCCTTGAATCACACGCGTTGCACCCGACTTCGTGGTGGGTTGCAATGTTGTTGTGCGCGGTGCTTTAGCGGGCGGGTTTCCACATGCCATTGTTGTGGCGCAAAGCGCCACCAGGACAACTGGAGAAAGAATAGAACGTAAGCGCATCACGTCAATTTACACGCTTCTCGGCTTCGTGCACCTATGCGCTCACAAACTACTGTTTCCACTACGTCGTTTAGTTGGGGGTATTTATGATCAGCAGTGGACCAGTAGAAGATCGTCTCGCCATTCGTGAATTAGTTGAGTCGTACAACGATGCAGTGATGCGTCTCGATGGCGATGCGTGGGCCAGCAACTGGACCGACGATGGCATTTGGTCACTCCCTGGAGTGGGCGAAGTTGCTGGAAAAGCAAAGTTCTACCCCATGTGGCAACAAGCAATGTCCGGATTCTCCTTTGTTGGTTTTTTCGCATCAGCTGGCCCCATCATTGTCACTGGCGATACCGCCCATGGCACTTGGTACCAACAAGAGTTCTTGCACATGAAGGCAGGCGGTAAGCAAACCATCACCGGCAAGTACGAAGACGACTACGTCCGCAAAGATGGACGCTGGTTTTTCGCCAAGCGCGTGTATGCGGTGCTTGATCGTCAAGTAACTGAATAATCAATCAATAGAGCGCTCATTACGCTCCTGTTAACCATTCGTACAGTATTGTTCGCTTATGGCCTTAACCTCCTTCAACAGCAGCAGTTTGACAAAAAAGCGTAAGCAGCTCATTGGTGGTGTCGCTGCAGTCGTTGTCATCTTCCTGGCAGTCATCTCCTCCTACAACGGACTCGTAGACAAAGAAACACGCGTCGACCAGGCAAGCGCCGACTTGGAAGTACAACTCCAGCGTCGATTCGACCTCATTCCCAATCTGGTTTCCGCTGTAGAGGGTGCAATGACTCAAGAGCGCACAATATTTACTGCGCTTGCTGAAGCTCGCTCGAAGTACGCAGGTGCCACGTCGAGCAATGACAAAATTGCAGCGGCATCGCAGGTGGAGTCAGCTCTCAGCCGCCTTTTAGTTGTTGTTGAGAACTACCCCACACTCACCAGTACGCAAAACGTGCGTGACCTACAAGTTCAACTCGAGGGCACCGAGAACCGAGTGGCGCAATCACGTCGCGAATACAACGAGTTCACTACAGCGTTCAACAGGGCCCTTCGCACCTTCCCACGCTCCCTCATCTCCGGAATCTTCGGCTTCGAAAAACGAGCCCTATACGTGGCCGATGCCGCTAGCCAAGATGCCCCCAAGGTAGACCTCACTCCATCAGGCTCATGAGGTTAAGACACCTCGTTGCGGCGCTATGTGCCACAACTTTCACACTCTGCGCCACCGGGCAACTGGTTTTTGCCGCAACTGATATTCCGAAGTTTTCTGCGCCCGTAGTCGACAAGGCAAATATTCTTTCAGCAAATGTCGAGTCAGCTCTCAACCAGTCACTAGAGAGTTTTCGCCGAGCATCTGGACCGCAGGTTGCCGTTCTCACCGTTTCCTCAACTGGGAATCAGTCAATCGAAGACTTCAGTGTTGACGTCGCCCGCAAGTGGGGCCTTGGAGACAAAACGCGAGACGATGGTGTGCTTCTTGTTATTGCTTTTGACGATCGCAGACTTCGCGTTGAAACCGGAAGCGGTATAGAAGGTGAACTCACCGACGTTGAAGCAGGGCGCATCATTGATGGCATCATTGCCCCTCAGCTAAAAGCCGGGAACCCTGATGCAGCGGTACTCAATGGTGTCTCAGCACTGATAAGTGAGTTAGCTGCAGCTCCTGGCGAAACAGTGACAATTGATGCTGCAGCAACCAGCGACGCTCAAAGTACGGGCGGAGATATTTTCTTTACAATTATTTCGTTCATATTCTTTTTAATTGCAATAGTGATGTTCGTCATTCGCGGCCGCCAACGCGGTTTTGGCAATGTGGCCAGCAACATTCTCTTCGTGGCAGTTACCGTCATGCGTTCTGGTGGCGGTGGCGGTGGCGGCGGGTTCTCTGGTGGCGGCGGAGGCGGCTTTTCCGGCGGAGGAGCATCGGGTTCATGGTGAAAACGTCACATAAACGTAAAGAAGCCGCTAACTGGTGGCTTCAGCAAAAGCCTCAAGTGGCGGCGGCTATCAAAGAGGCAGAAGCAGCAACTGGTCATCAAATTGTTGTGGTCGTCGCACGCCTTGGCAAATATCATGTCGAGCGAGCAACACACATCGCACGCAAGAACCCCGGCGCATCACTCGTATTTTGTGTTGACGTCCTTCAACACCGCTACGAGTTGCGCTGGCAAAGCACTGTGTCGTTGTCTCAATCTGTTCTCGACGACACCACGAAAC
>CAIOHI010000265.1 GCA_903858075.1 uncultured Actinomycetes bacterium | reverse complement strand
TGCCAAAATTCTGCATACAACGTTGAAAAAGCTTTTGCGAGTTGTGGTTGGTGTCCGAGAATAGAACCGAACACTGATCGTGCTGTTGGGTCAACGGGGTCAAGACGTGGAGTACTCGACATCAGGCGACCTTTTCCAATTTGCCGAAGCCATCACATAGCGCAACATGAAAAAGCATCGCCAAAATATCGGGAGTAGAGAAATACTTTCTCAACTTCTCAAACTGCTCGTCGGTCACGCTGTGCACGTCGAGTACGAACTGTTCAGTAATTTCTAAAATTGCTTTTTCGCCTTCAGAAAATTCAGGTGAGGAGTACCAACTCTTCATTTTCTCTCCAAGAGCGCTTTCTTCACGCTCTAGACCCAGCAATTGAGCAACTTGCAGTTCAATGAGGCTCGCAGTACGACCCGGCGAAGTGTGGGCTGCTTGGCCTCTCAGTTCGTCGATGAAGGGGGCTAAATGAGTTTGAGCACTGGCAATATTGGACGCATTCCGCGCACCATCGACCCATGAGTTGCGACCTTCATTATTTGCCACTAGACAAGCCTAGATGACTTCCACCACCCCCACTCTCGTTGCGGCAGCTGCTGCGCTCAATGCCTCCAAAATATACGGAAAAGACGACAGCGAGGTACGTGCCCTCGACGATGTCACGGTCGACTTCGCTGAAGGCCAGTTCACCGCCATCATGGGCCCCAGTGGGTCAGGCAAGAGCACCCTCATGCATTGCCTTGCGGGTCTCGACACCCTCACCTTGGGCAAAGTGTTCATTGATGGCACCGACCTGTCGGGTCTGAACGACCGCGAACTCACCGTTTTGCGTCGTGAACAAGTGGGCTTCATTTTCCAGGCATACAACCTCATCCCCACACTCACCGCGCTCGAAAACATCACGTTGCCACTCGACCTCGGCGGTGTTGATATCGACCAGGCGTGGCTCAACGATGTAGTGCGTGCAGTCAAACTGGAATCGCGCCTCACGCACCGCCCCAGTGAACTGTCTGGTGGACAACAACAACGCGTTGCAGTTGCACGTGCACTGGCAAGCCGCCCCAAAATTATTTTTGCTGACGAACCAACAGGAAACCTCGATAGTAGGTCGGGCGCAGAAATTCTCGCCTTCATGCGTCACGCTGTGAGCGACCTTGGGCAAACCATAGTGATGGTCACCCACGACCCTGTTGCTGCTGCGTACGCCGACCGAGTTGTTTTTCTTGCCGACGGAAAAGTTGTTGACGAAATCACCTCGCCAACAAGTGAGCAAGTGCTCGACCGCATGAAGAAACTCGGGTCGTAACAGTGTCTTCACCCGTCATACGCCTCACATTGCGTGGCGTACTTGCTCGCAAGTTCCGCATTATTCTCACCGTGTTTGCCATTGTGAGTGGAGTTGCATTTGTTTCTGGTGCCTTCATGCTCACCGACAGTGTGAAGACTGCCATCAATAGTCTTTTTGAAGAACTGCGCGGAGACATTGCTCTAGAAGTGCGCACACCCATTGCCTTTGGTGATGAGGCTAGGGCTGAGCGTGACACTGTTCCCGCTGCACTTGTTTCTGGCATCGCCGCAGTTCCCGGTGTGAGTTCAGTTGAAATAAACATCATTCGCGAATCAACCATTGTCAAACCCAATGGCAAACCTCTCAAAACCTCCGGTCCTGCATTTGGTATCTCATGGTTGGGCCAAGATGGTTTGGATGGGCGCACCATGCTTGAAGGCCGTGAGGCACGTGGTCCTGGTGAAGTCGCCATTGATAAAGCTTCAGCCAAGAAAGCCAACTACGTTCTGGGCGACACCGTCACCATTGTTGGCCCAACAGGTAAGGGTGAATTCACGCTTGTTGGGCTCACCGGAACTGGCGATACCTCTGGTGGTGGTGGCGCAAGTGTGTGCGCATTTGACCCTGCAACCGCCGATGCATTTCTTGGAGCAAAAGGTTTTGCCGATTCAATTTACGTAGGCCTCGAGAAGGGTGCCTCACGCTCGACGGTCCAAAAAGAAATTGCCACCCTGCTCACGAACAAGTACGAAGTGATTCCTGGTGAGCAATCGGCAAAAGAAACTGCTGGGGCCATTAACGAAATCATTGATATTTTTGGAAAACTCCTTTTAGGGTTTGCAGCTATCTCACTTTTTGTGAGCGCATTTCTCATCTTCAACACTTTTGCCATCATCATTAGCCAACGCCTGCGCGAACTTGCCTTGCTGCGCGCCATTGGAGCGAGCTCGCGTCAGATACGACTCATGATTTTGGGCGAAGCCCTCATCATCGGAATCATTGCCACTGGCTTTGGCATCTTGGGCGGAGTTGGAGTGTCGAAAGGAATCACCGCTCTCTTCAACGCCACTGGTGCCGCGTTTCCGTCGGCAACCATCACTATTTCTGCGCGCACCATCCTTGCGTCGCTCTTTGTTGGCATTGGCGTCACCGTCACTGCAGCAATGGTGCCTGCCTTGCGGGCCAGCAAAATTCCTCCAGTTGCCGCTATGCGCCCAGAAATTGGATTTACTGCGTTGCAACACAGTAAGCGCCTCATCGCCGGCGTAGCCACATTGCTTGTTGGTATCACGCTGCTCTGTCTTGGTCTCTTCATTCAGCCTGGCGGAGCCATCGGTATTCTTGGTGCCAGCGGGCTCGGAGCCATCTTGTTGTTCCTTGGTGTGGCAAGTTTGTCAACTTCATTTGCCGCCCCCATGAGTGCAGCAATCAGCCGCGTTTTGCTCTTCCCACTTCGGCCAATGACACGTTCGGTTGCTGGCCGACTCGCGAGTCGCAATGCTCAACGCACTCCGCGCCGCACAGCAACCACTGCTTCAGCACTCATGATTGGTCTTGCAATGGTCAGCACAGTTGCTGTCATTGCGGCCTCAGTACAGAAGTCGTTCCGTGACCGTTTGCAGGGTTCTGTTACAGCCGACTATTTCGTCACAAGCGATGGCTTCCAAGGCTTACCACCAGCATTTGGAGAAAAGCTTGCTGCTCTTCCCGAGCTTGGCGATGTGTCACCGTTTCGTATTTCCACAGCTCAAATCAATGGAGAGTCGAAACAAATCGGCGCAGTGAACGTAGAGATGGGAAATATCGTCAACGTCAAGCTCGCGTCGGGGAATTTCGCTTCACTGGGGAAAGGACAAATACTCGTTCACCGTGACCCCGCACGCGATCTTGCTCTCTCTGTGGGTAGTTCGGTAGCAGTGACATGGCAAAACGGCACCACAACCCCTCTCACCGTTGGTGGCATCTACAACGACTCATCTATTGCCGGCAACTGGCTTGTGAGCCTCGATGTTCTGAGCAAAGCATCGACCGCACCACCCGTTGACTTTTTCATCGGCGCAATCATTGCTGATGGGTTCAGCATCGAATCTGCTCGTGCCGCGGTCGACAAAGTAGCTGAAGAGTTTCCGAGCGCCCTGGTTCAAGACCAAGCCGAGTTCCAGAAGAGCCAAGAAGACCAACTCAACCAGTTACTTTTCATCGTGTATTGCCTGCTCGTTTTCGCCATTGGCATTGCTGTTTTAGGTATCGCAAATACCATGGCACTTTCCGTTTACGAGCGCACTCGCGAATTCGGACTCTTACGTGCAGTTGGCATGAGCAAACGACACCTCAAGCGCTCTGTGCGTTGGGAAGCCATCATCGTTTCTGTCTTTGGTGCAACATTGGGCATCGCCGTCGGAGTTCCTTTAGGTATTGCTGTTTCAATTGCACTTCCTGAATCATTTGTTAATGGCATCAGCATCCCATTTGGCACCATCGTGTTTGTACTTCTTGCGTCCATTGTTGTTGGCATCATCGCTGCTATTGGCCCTGCACGTCGAGCCGCAAAGCTTGATGTCCTCGAAGCAATTTCGGCCATCTAATGTCGCCAGAAAATATCACTCCAGAAATACTTGCGTTCTTAACCGAGCGTCATTTAGCTTCGCTCACCACGCTGCGTAAAGATGGTTCACCACACGTGGTTCCTGTGGGTTTTAGTTTTGATGCGTCGTGCAATGAAGTACGAATCATTACCTTTGCGGGTTCACAAAAGGTGAAAAATGCGGAACGTGGTGGCCGAGCAGTTGTGTCTCAAGTTGACAAAGGCCGCTGGCTTTCTCTCGAAGGAACCGTGCGCGTTGCTACCGACGAAGTTGCAGTTGCTCAAGGTGTTGCCGGCTATGCAGCGCGCTACCAACAGCCCAAAGAGCGTGTTGACCGTGTAGTAATTGTTATTGCAGTCGACAAAATTCTCGGTCGCGCGTAAGCCTTTAGCTTGCCGCTTGGTTGCCGTTATC
>CAIOHI010000264.1 GCA_903858075.1 uncultured Actinomycetes bacterium | reverse complement strand
GTGTGAAGTGCCTTTTGTAAAGATCTTGCGTCCTTCAATGCGATCAACCCAACCGCGATACACAATTTCTTGATGTAGTGGCGTTGGTGCGCGGTACTTAATGGTCAATGTTCCGGTCAGGCCAGGACGACCCGTGAGCGACTGTGTCATTCCGAGAACTTCATCGAACGCGGCTGCGATATATCCGCCGTGGACATGCCCTGGGGGTCCTTCATACGGTTCAGTGAAAGTGGCTGTGCCGGAGATTGCGCCGAATTCACCAAACGATTCGTCTTTTTCCATCGTCATCGGCATCGACAGTGGGTTCATGGCCCCGTAGAACGGACTGCGATCTGTGAAGTGAGACTCAGCAGCAGCACTGCCAGGAACGCCATCAGAGGCATTGATGTTCTCGAGCGCCTTCGACACATGACCAATTGCACTGTCAATGTCGTCAATGCGAGCCGTCGAGAGAAACGAGTCAAGGATCAACTGGCGAGTTACTGCCGCAAGACGAACGCGCGCCTTGTCAACATTAGTTAGTTCTGCATTCCGGTCGTGGAACGAGGGAAACGAAACACCTTCAGATTGTTCCGAATCTGAATTACTCACCGAGAGCCAACTGTCAACAACACCGGTGCGTGATCGCTTGGCTTTTCGCCCTTACGAGCATTGCGGTCGACTTCTGACGACACTGAACGTTCTGCAACAGATTTTGTGGCAAGCAACAAGTCAATACGCATGCCATGACCTTTATGGAATGAGCCATTGCGGTAATCCCACCATGAATACAAGCCGGCTTCGTCGTGGAATCTGCGATACGTGTCTTCCATACCGAACGCATTGACATGTGCCAGCGCATCCCTCTCTGGCTGACTGACATGTGTGGCGCCTTCAAACGCTGCCATGTCGTATACGTCACGATCTTCAGGGGCAATATTGAAATCTCCTGCAACCACAACATCATCGGCTGGCGAACATGATGCATCGAGGTGTTGACGAAGACGCGCCATCCACGACAGTTTGTACTGGTAGTGATCATTGTCTAGTTCACGACCGTTTGGTACATATACAGAACTCACTCGAACTCCCCCACATGTTGCAGAGATGATTCTGGCTTCATGGTCGGGTTCGACACCATCGGCAAAGTTGGCAACAACATTGTCAAGACCGACTCGCGACAAAATGGCGACTCCGTTCCACTGGCCTTGACCAAAGTGGGCACTTTCATAACCCAGTTCAGCAATGGCTTCTGTGGGGAACTTATCTTGGGCCAATTTGGTTTCTTGCAAACACACCACTTCAGGAGTGTTTGCTTCTAACCATTCCTGTACACGAGGCAAACGAGCCTTCAGAGAGTTGACGTTCCAAGTAACAATGACCACAACATGACGGTAGTAGGAATTCCCCTACATTGACCAACTGGGGTTCAGTTAGCGCTTTTTTGCTGGTGCTTTTTTAGCAACAGCTTTTTTCACTGGTGCTTTTGCCGGGGCTGGCTTTTTCACGGCGACAACTTTTTTTGCGGGTGCCTTTGCAGCAACAATCTTTTTGGCTGGCGTTTTGGTAGCAACAGCCTTCTTCGCAGGCGCTGTCTTCTTTACCGGCGCAACTTTCTTCGCGACTGCTGTTTTCTTTACCGGCGCAACTTTCTTCGCCACCGTTGGTTTGCCTGTTGGCTTCGCCGCGGCATCAACAACTCCAGGCACAGCAAGATCAACACTGCGTCGTGCCGGGGTGTAGCCGACAACAGTCAACGTCACTGAGTCACCAATAGTGAAAATGTCACGAGCGCTACGTGGTTGAGGATTTGCCATGTTGCGAAGGGGTACGTACCCAGAGATATCTCCAATGAGCGCAGT
>CAIOHI010000263.1 GCA_903858075.1 uncultured Actinomycetes bacterium | reverse complement strand
GGTTTTTAATATGTCGTGGAGCTTGAAGGTACTTCTCGTGAACTTGTCCTTCAACACGTGAGTTGAGCAGAGCACCAAAAGCGGCGAGACCAAAAACTCCGCCGAGCGTGCGAAAGAAAGTGATGACGGAGCTCGCTACTCCGAGGTCGCTCCACTCCACAGCGTTTTGAGTTGCCAACGTTGCTGTTGGCATGATGCTTCCAATACCTACTCCCACACAGAACATGCCGACGAGCGCTGAAGCAAGACCTAAACCACTTTGCGACATCTGAGACAAAAGCACCATGCCAATGCACATCGAAGAAGCACCAAAAATTGGCCAGTGCTTATATTTGCCGGTAACTGTCATGCGGCGACCTGTAGAAACGCTCATCAGCGTGACGCCAGCCATGATGGGCACCAAAAGAAGACCTGAGATAGTTGGTGAATAACCTGTGATGGCTTGTAGGTATAGCGGAATAAAAGCATTTGCTCCGAAAATGATGACTCCAGCAAAAGTGACGAGGGGAATAGTGACCCGCAGTACATCGATGCGGAAAAGATGCAGCGGCATGATGGGCTCAGAAGCGCGCTTTTCCCATTGCACAAAACCAAGTGCTTGTAATGCCGCAGCGATTGCCAGAACTATAGAAATAGCAGAACCCCAGCCGTACTCTGTCGACGACCACGACAAAAATAAAATGAGACAGGTAACGGAACCAGTGAGAAGTGCTGCACCCAAGTAGTCGACCTGACGATCGAGGCGCTGTACGGGCATACGTAATGCACGAGAGGTGACGACGAGTGCAACAAGTCCAATAGGAATATTGATGAAAAAGATCCAGCGCCAACTCAGTTGTTCAACAAAGAATCCTCCCATGAGGGGGCCGGCAACACTGCCAACTGCAAAAACACTTGTAATAAGGCCTACATAGCGCCCGCGTTCCCGTGGTGGAACAACATCGGCAATGATGACGAATGCAATAGCCATGAGCCCGCCACCACCAATTCCTTGGACTCCGCGAGAAATAATCAGCGTCAACATTGACTGCGTAATTCCGCATCCGACTGAGCCAATAAGAAAAGTGATGATGGCAATTTGAAAAAGACGCTTGCGGCCGTAAATGTCGCTTAACTTGCCAAAGAGAGCATTGGCAACAGTGGACGTGAGCAAATACGACGTACCAATCCATGCGTAAGCACTCAGGCCACCAAGGTCGGCAACCATGGTGGCAAGCGCTGTATTTACTGCAGTGCCATCGAGCGAGGCCAAGCTCATTCCGGCCATGATGCCGCTGAAAATAACGAGAATTTGGCGTCGCGTGTAGGCGCCGTCGGCATTGGGGGTGTGTGTTGTCATAACCCTTGCACACTACAACTGAGCAGTGGTCTGCAGAGAGATAGGTCATTCCTATGGCAAACTCGGCAGATGAAGCCGGTAGAAGTTGCGGTAACGGTGCAAATGAATTCGCCCATTGGGAATCTTCTACTCAGCGCTTCGCCACTAGGTCTCACTGGGGTCCAATTCGAAAATGACACAGTGGAGCGATTCATTGTTACAGACTCTTTTTCTGCGAAAGAACGCGAACAAGCTGCTCGATATATCGAAACTGTCGAGCAGCAACTCAATGAGTATTTCGCACGTCAGCGCACAGTATTTGAGGTGGAACTCGATCTTCGCGGCACAGCATTTCAAATTGAGGTGTGGAATTCGTTGGCGCGCATTCCTTATGGCAAGACAACGTCGTACGGGCAACAGGCGAAATGGGTAGGGCGCCCCGCCGCGGTGCGAGCCGTGGGTGGCGCCAATGGCCGTAACCCGGTGGCCATCGTGTTGCCGTGCCACCGGGTGGTCGGGGCAAATGGCTCATTAACAGGCTTTGGTGGTGGTTTGGAGCGGAAAATCTGGCTGCTCGAACACGAGAAGTGGAAATAGGAATCATTCTCATTATAGTGATCTGATGAAACACGGCTTTCGGAACATGTGCCTCGCTGCACTTCTGGGTCTGTTTGCGAGCTGCTCTTCTGGTGGCTCATCGTCGAGCGATACAACTCCTTCCATCGTGGTGACCTACAGCGCAATTGGCGATGTGGTGTCGCGCCTTGTTGGCGATGCCGCCACCGTGACGGTGCTCATTCCCAACGGACAAGATCAACATGACTTCATGCCGTCGGCACAAGATGTAGAAACCATCAATAATGCAAGCCTCGTGGTGTCGAACGGTCTCGACTTGGAAGAGGGCTTGGAAGATTCTTTGCTCCAAGCAGAAAAGTCAGGTGTATCGATATTCCATATTGCAGATCACGTCACGCTTCTTGATGCTGCTGCAACAGATGAAGCAGCGGGTGCAGAAAAAGAAGTAGGACATGACCACGGCACAGAAGATCCGCACGTATGGCTCGACCCCGAAACGCTTGCAGAAGCAATTCCTGCATTAGCTGAAGCTCTGAAGTTGGCAACAGGAAAAGATTTCGTCGCAGAGGCAACAGCAGTTGTTGGTGAACTCAATGCACTGAGCACAAAAGTTCGCGAGATTATGACCACAGTTGATGCGTGCAAACTTGTCACTGGCCACGATTCGCTTGGTTACTTCGCCGCTCGTTACGGCTGCACTGTTATTGGTGCTGTGATTCCTGGTTTTTCAACAGCGGCAGAAGCGTCGGCTGGGTCACTCGCCGATCTCAAGGATATGGCGAAAGAGAATGGCGTCAAGGCAATATTCACCGAACTAGGAACCCCCGCCGACGTGGTAGATCAAATTGCCAAAGAAGTTGGTGTTGATGTGGTGGAACTATCAACCCATGTATTGCCTGAAAATGGCGGCTACGACGACATGATGACCCAACTCGCAACGGCAATCGCCGGCGGGCTCTCGTGAATCTGATG
>CAIOHI010000262.1 GCA_903858075.1 uncultured Actinomycetes bacterium | reverse complement strand
CTGGCTTTGAAAAAGGCCTCTTCTCTACATGGCGCGATGACCGCAACTTCGTCATGAACGATGAGCGGTATGCCGGTGCATCTATTTTGGTTGCTGGCCCATCGTTCGGCGTGGGCTCATCACGTGAGCATGCCGTGTGGGCACTGTTGCAATACGGTTTCAACGCCGTTATTGCTCCGTCGTTTTCCGACATCTTCCGCAACAACTGCACCAAGAACGGTCTCGTTCCCGTTCAGGTAGCAGAAAGCATCGTTCAACAATTGTGGGACGCCATTGAGGCCGACCCCACCACCGACATCACTGTCGACATGGAGAAATTGCAAATTGAAGTTCCTGCGCGCGGCATTGTTGCTTCGTTCCCCATGGACGCGCCGACACAGCATCGCTTCTTGAATGGCCTCGACGACATTGGCATCACCATGACGCATGAATCGGAAATCACCAGCTTCGAAGCCAAGCGCCCCGCCTGGTTATAAGTTGCGCTTTCGTATTGCCACTTTTGTTTTCGGTACAAGCCTTCTGATTGCCGCCTGTGGTTCAAGTTCGTCAGCATCGGTAACAACAGCTGCCGCATCCACAACGGTGGAGTCAACAACAACAACAACAACAACAGCAGTAGCAACATCTACGAGCACTACAACAACCGTTCCTCTTTCACCTGAAGAGCTCCACAGTTCATTTAAAGAGTTCGCTACAAGCGTGAAAGCAAAGCTGGTCGTTGGTGTCACCACCAATGCGTGTGGGTCTTTCGGTGCACTTACGCAAAAAGATGCCCTGCACATTTACAAATACTCAGGCAGCGAGTGGACGCTTCACTTTGAATCACCCACAGAACTTCCCTCGACTCGCGCCACAACAATGACAAGTCCACTTGGCGACGGCGAATGGTTTGTACGATTCTCCAAGGACCCTGCCGGTATCAGTTTCACGGGGCACGGCTCTGTCTATGGCATCACCCAACCCGCTACTTGCGAGTGGTCCGCAGTCGACATCTTCGATGGCATGGATACCAGCAAGATCATCCCCGATCTCAGATGGACCACCCCGGGTAAGCCGTTCTACGCATTTGCTTGGGCCGGACCCGACGGACCGCGCGCTGATGGAATATTGAAATACCTTGCAGAAAAGCAGATGTTTGATTTTCAAGTGTGGCCGTAAAAGCTAGGTGACTTGCAATATTTGTAGCGCTTTGCTACAAATACCACATGCGTATTTCACCTCGAATCATTGCCGTCTCTTTCACCGCATTTTCCCTCGTTGCTATCAGTGCTTGCGGTGGCTCAGAAAGTGACCGTGATGAGCCGAAAATCAAAAACGTTGCCATCAGCAATACCACAGTGAACGCAGGGCCCACCTCTTCACACGCCACTGGATTAACCAAGTCGCCCATGCCAACGAGCGCCATACCAATGATTCCGCAAACAACAACACCAGCTAATAATCAAAACGTTGTCAACATGGGGCCCACCACTTCATACGCCACTGGATTAAACAAGTCGCCCATGCCGACGAACGCCGCCATACCAATGATTCCGCAGACAACAGCACCACAAAAAGCAGCCACTCCGACAACTGTATTCACAGCGACTACCGCGCCAAGTTCAGTAATAAACAACAAGAACAGCGTGAACGCCGGGCCAACCACTACTGCTGCATTAAAAACAACAACTACGACTGAAGCATTGGCTAAGCCAACCTCGTCGAACAGCACTGTTGCCCCGAAAGTAATAACTGCCCCCAAGTCGACTACGACAACTGTGGCGAAAAAGACCACGAAAAAGAAGAAGAAAACCACCAAATAGCCCGGACGTGCTGAAGTGAATTTCAGTTAAACATCATCCGCCTGAATTGAACCGCGGTTTAAGTAGTGCTAAAAATACATCCATGAAAACTTCTCCTCGCATCGCTGCCCTTGTACTCACTGCCACCGCCCTACTTGCCATCAGCGCATGCGGCGGGTCCGACTCCAGTAGCGAAGCTGCGCCACGTACCAAAAATGCTGCTTTGCCTTCAAAGCAAGGCACGGCCGTTAAGCCCAGTCAACGTCCGATCAATACAGTGTCCCCGAAACCAACGACAGCTACAACCGCTGTCTTGGTTGAAGAGAGCTCGGTCGATTGCGAAACACCAACCACGGTTGCCGGTCAAACTTCGATCACAGCTACAAAGCCAGCAGTAACCGTGCCCAGCAGTCCTTCAATAAGCAACGGTAAGAAGCCTGTAGGCAAACGGAGTATTCCAGCGACAACAATCGCCGCGCCGACGACAGTTGCTTTGACAAAGACAACGTCGACGACATTTACCCCAACAACAACAACGACCGAATTAGATGATTGCGTGACTACAGCAGCGGTTGTATCAACCACTACATCAACATCAGCCACTACATCAACTTCCACGTCCACCACTACCACAACAACGTTGGCGCCCACAACAACAGCTTCTGTAAAAACGACACTCGCTCCTGTTGTCACTTCTCCGCCTGCAACAGCGGCAAAGAAGCCAGTCTGTGATGCTGCGCGCAAAAAACGACGCCTGTGCTGATCTGATTCTGGTCCGCCTGGCTGTGACCAGGGGCGCCTTGACTCGGCAATTACAAATGAATAATTTGGTTGCATGAAAATTTCTCCACGTGCTGCTGCCCTTGCCCTCACGGCTGCTGCTCTGCTCGCCATCAGCGCCTGCGGAGGTTCCGATTCACCAACTGAGACCGAAATAACGACGCCAAAAACGAAAAACGCTGCGTTGTCGTTCACCACATTGCCTGCAACAACACTCGCCAAAACAGTTACAACGCCGATGCCAGCAATTGGTGGGGCTGCTCCCCCAACTACCACTGCTGCGAAGGTCACCACCACTGTTGCGAAGTCGCCCACTACTTCAATTGCGAAAACAGTCACGACACCGTTGCCGAAACTCCCCACCAGGAAGTAGTTAGCACGTAATACGTAAGTGCAGGTTCGTGAGCCCGCGCAATACAAAACTTGGTTCGTAACGCAAAGGCCACTCTGCGGGATCGCCTTGTGCATTGGTCACTTCTATCGTGTTCCAACGCTCAACAATTTTCTCCAGCGCAATCACACTCTCTAAGCGCGACAACGGCGCACCAATGCAGAAGTGCACTCCTCCACCAAAGGCCATGTGGTCGCGCACGTTTTCGCGGTCGGGAATAAATGCATTGGGCTCGGGGAACTTTGCTGGGTCGCGGTTTGCCGCGGTGTATGCAAGAAAGATCTTCGACCCT
>CAIOHI010000261.1 GCA_903858075.1 uncultured Actinomycetes bacterium | reverse complement strand
GTGCTGATGAATATTATTAATGGCATCTACACGCGATGCCGGCCCGAGTTCACCGTTGCTGTGCGTTTGTCGCCAGAACGATTTGGAATGAAGGTCGTGGAAATTTGTGAGCTGTACTCATGGTTGGTTGCAAGCAAAAAAGTTGACATCATTGATATGTCGTTGTGGGATGTAAAAAAAGAAGCACGCGATGAAGGTTATGTAGGCCAAAAACTCATTGATATTTTTGCGGCGTTACCACGAGGTGACGTGCGCCTTGCCGTTGCAGGAAAAATGATGGACCCTGCTGATGCAGAGTTTGCATTAGCCGCAGGCGCCGACATTGTTGCCCTGGGTCGTGCGGCCATTTTGCATCACAATTATCCAAACATGTACAAAGCCGACCCCACTTTCATTCCACGTCGTACTCCGGTATCTCGCGAGGTACTGAAATCGGAAGGACTCTCCGATGGATTTGTGGAATATATGAAAGCGTGGGCCGGCTTCGTAGCTGAATAGTTGGGCTCGTCAACTCTTTTTATTCGAGCGACAAACCAATGCTCTCGGCTTCGGCAGCAAGCGAGATCCACTGTTCCTCGGCTTGTTGAACAGCAACTTGTGTTTGCGCCAGTTGCTCGCTGAGTTTGGTGAGTAGCGGTACGTCGTTACCCGCCGTTGCCAGCTCAATTGTTAGAGCGTCTTGTTTGGCTGTTGCTTGTTCCATTTTGCGCTCGGCTTCACCAATGAGTCTGCGCAGTGTGCTCGGGCTTTTTGTCGATTTCTTCGGAGTGGTTGGCGCTGCTTTTTCTGCAGACTGTTGAACAACTTTGTGCGATTTTTGTGGCGCGGCTGGAACCTTGCCGCGGTTGGCTAGCCAGCCTGCAACGCCGCCACGTACAAGGGCAGCTCCGCCAACGCCGTCGAGTGCAAGTACTTCAATGACTGTGCGATCAAGGAAAACACGGTCGTGGCTAACGACCACAACAATGCCCGGCCACGTGTCGAGGTATTCCTCTAGCGCACGCAGAGTGTCGAGGTCTAGGTCGTTTGTCGGTTCGTCAAGCAACAGCACATTGGGTTGTTCAACAAGAGTAAGAAGAAGTTGCAGGCGCCGGCGCTCGCCACCCGACAAAGTGTGAATAGGTGCAAATTGTGCATCGCCATCGAACCAGAACTGGCGCATGAGGTTGTTGTCTTCAACAGAAGGTGCACCCTTGTCGCCAGCTACTGCGTCGCGCACGCGCTGGTTCACATTGAGGTCGCGACCAAGTTGGTCGTAGTAACCCACTTTGACGGTGCGACCAATTTCAATACGGCCTTGCGTTGGAGTGAGGCGACGTGCAATGAGATCGAGCAATGTGCTTTTACCGGCACCATTTGGGCCAACAATTCCTAAGCGGTCACCAGGTTCTAATTCGTGCGTGAAAGGAGAAAGTACTAACACGCCCTCTGCAGAACCGCTTGGTGCGGGCCACGAAAAACCCACGGCATCGAGTTCAACACCTTTTGAGCCGAGCCGTTGACTGCCTAATGACAAACCGAGTTCGCCTTGTCGTGCTGCGGCCTCGGGGCGTGCGCTCACAACTGCTTTTGCAGCGTCAACACGAGCTTTTGGTTTTGTGGAACGTGCAGGTGCACCGCGGCGCAGCCATGCGAGTTCTTTGGTGGCCAAGTTTTTGCGCACTTGTTCGTCGGTAGCTGCTTGTGCTTCACGTTCAATGCGTGCTGCAAGATACGCCGCATAACCAGAGCCAGCATGTTTTCCAGCAGGAACATGCAGGTACGCCTTGCCACGATCAATTTCTAAAACTTTTGTGGTGACGTGGTCGAGCACGTGACGGTCGTGCGTTACCAAAATGAGTCCGCCAGAAAAATTAGCGAGCCACTCTTCCAAGTATGCAATGGCGTCAAGGTCGAGGTGGTTGGTGGGCTCATCCAAAATGAGTGCATCCCATTCGGCAACAAGAAGTTGTGCAAGTGCAACACGTTTTTGTTGCCCGCCAGACAGCTCATTGGTGGGCGAGTCGAGAAGTTCCGACATTCCGAGACGATGCAATGCCGCTTCGCCTTTCCAACCTTCGCCAACTGCATCGCGCACGGAACCTTTAGGCAAAACCGGCAACTGAGGAAGAACGCCAATGCGTGCGCCTCGACCAGTGCGCACCACGCCGGCATCAGGTTCAAGCTCGCCGCTAATAATGCGCAACAAGGTGCTCTTGCCACAGCCGTTGAGCCCCACCACGCCAATGCGGTCGCCGTCATTCAAGGTAAGTGAAACATCGGCAAAGAGGGGTCGGTTCGGCCGCGAGGCTTTTAAACCCTGGGCATCAATCAAAATCACTGGCTCAGGCTAAGGGCTGGAGGCCAAGAGCGGGGGTGACTAGCACCAGGGGTCTTAAGGATCTAGTCTGAACTTAGATTTATTGATAGGGGAATACCATGATTCAGCACCGCAGAAACTCATTAATTGTTGCCGCTTGCGCGACGCTGACGCTTGGCGCTCTACTCACCGCTTGCGGCGGGGGAGATGGCCGTACCCGTAACGCCGAAGTCACCACCACGCTCGATGAAAATGGAAATGCTCCAAGCACCACATTGTTCGACTGGCAAGCTGGTTCAAGCACCACAGTGGGTGAAGGCTCGACTGAGTCGACCGATCCGACGCAAAGTACCGAGCCAGGAAGCGTTGACACCACTATTGCTGGTGAGACAACAACAACTGCTGCAGCTGTTGCTAGTAGCCAAAATGTTATTTCTCCGACCGATGCTTCCGATGGAGATTCATTTGGTGGAGCAGTGGCGTTGTCGGCCGATGGTAAGACTCTTGCTGTTGGTGCACTGTACGACGATGTAAGTGGCAATAAAGATCAGGGTTCGGTCACTGTGTTTGGTCGCTCCGGAAAATCTTGGGTAGAAGAAAAAGTTCTCGTTGCTGAAAACGGCAGCGCAGAAGATTGGTTTGGCTATTCAGTGGC
>CAIOHI010000260.1 GCA_903858075.1 uncultured Actinomycetes bacterium | reverse complement strand
CGTGGCTGCTGAAAGGCGTGTACGTCCCCGACATCATCACCATTCTCGCTTCGCTGTACTTCATCCTCGGAGACATTGATCGCTGATGTTCGCCTTACTTTCCAGCATCCCTTATTGGGGGCAAACTATTCTGCGCCTACTTGGTGGTGCTGTTGCTGTGCTGCTTCCTGCTGGCACCATCGTGTACCTCTTCTTATTCAAGATGATGTCGTGTATGCAGAGGCGCCGTGGGCCAATGGAGGCCGGTCCGTACGGATCAATGCAACTCTTTGCTGAAGTAGGCAAATGGTTGCAAAAAGAAGATCTGATGCCAGAACGCGCCGACAAATTTGTTTTCAAGATTGCTCCACTCGTTGTTTTGTCGAGCACATTCCTGCTTGTTGCTGTTGTGCCGTTTGGTCCCGATGCTTGGTTCACGAACTTTGAGGCAGGCGTGTTTTACGCGCTTGCGGTGTCGTCAGTTTCAGTGCTCGGTATTTTGATGGCTGGTTGGGCGAGCGCTAACAAATATTCATTACTTGGTGGCTTACGTGCCGCAGGTCAGCTCATTGCGTATGAGCTTCCTATGATCCTCGCCGTTGTGGGTGTTGTCATTCAGGCAGGCTCAATGAATTTGCAAGACATTGTTGTTGCGCAAAATGCTGGAAGTATTTTTGGATGGGATGGCTTAGGCAATCCGTATCTACTGACCCAATTCATTGGTTTTCTTATATTTATGATTGCTGTGCAGGCGGAACTAACGCAGACACCTTTCGACATGCCAATTGCTGAATCGGAATTGGTGTCGGGTTATATGACCGAATACTCGGGTTTCAGGTTTCTCATTTTCTTCATTGGTGAATTTGCAACCGCTGGTGTGTTCGCTTTCATAGCATCTGTGCTTTTCCTTGGCGGTTGGGGCGTTCCTTTCTCTTGGTTCGGATGGACCGGAATTAACGACGTTGACAATTGGATGAACGTTGGCGGACCCCTCATCATGTTGACAAAAATGCTTGGCTTGGCATTCATCATCATGTGGGTGCGTTTCAGTTACCCACGCTTTCGTGAAGACCAACTGCAACGTTTTGCCTGGAAGATTCTTATTCCCATTTCGCTCGTCAACATCGTGGCGACGTCAGTTTTGAAGGTTGCGTTCTAATGCCAAAAGTACCCGGATTATTCAAGGGCCTTGGAGTCACCTTTGGCACCATGGTGGAAACCATCACGCACGGTGCCAACACCGTTCAATACCCGCACGCAAAGGAAGCGCCCCCCGTGCGCGCCCGTGGAGTAATTGCTCTTCACGAGGGAAACTGCACGTCGTGCATGCTGTGCGCACGCTCATGCCCCGACTGGTGTATTTACATTGAAGGACATAAAGAACTCGCTCCACCACGTCGTGCCGGTGGTAAACCTCGTGCGGTCAACAAACTCGACCGTTTCGATATTGACTATGCATTGTGCATGTATTGCGGAATATGTGTCGATGTGTGTCCCTTCGATGCACTTTTTTGGAGCCCCGAGTATGAATACTCTGAGCCACGCATTGCCGACCTTTTACACGACAAGTCAAAACTTGGTGAGTGGATGGAAACTGTTCCTGCAGCACCAGAACTAGAAGTTGGCGCCGACAAGAAAGGCAAAAAGTAACGGTGGTTGCTCAAAATATTGCCTTTGGAATTATTGCCGCCATCATGGTGGTTGGCGCGCTTCGCGTGGTCACTGTAAACAACGTGGTGCACGCAGCGCTGTGGTTGGTGCTTGTGCTCGCTGGTGCAGCTGCCCAATACGTTTTGCTCACTGCAGAATTCGTTGCGGTGACTCAAGTTCTTGTGTACATCGGCGCAGTAATGGTGCTCTTCTTGTTCGGCACCATGTTGACCCGCGCTCAATTAGGTAAAGAAAAACAACTCAACAACCCCACTTGGTATCTCGGCATTCCGGCCTCGCTACTTTTATTGGGTGTCATGATTTTGGCACTTACTTCAAGTTTCGGAGACGAAAAGCTTCCTACCGACTCAGAGTTGGTGAGCACTCAAGCAATTTCAGATCAAATTTTTGGGCCATATTTGCTTCCATTTTGGGCGTTGTCGTTTGTGCTGCTCGTGGCGGTTATTGGAGCAATCGTTTTGGCAAGGAAGGACTAACACATGTTGGTGAATCAGTTCCTCATCCTTGCAGCAGTGCTTTTTTGCATTGGCGTGTACGGGGTCATTGCTCGTCGCAACGCAGTCATGGTCTTAATGTCCATTGAACTCATTTTGAACTCAGTCAATATCAACTTCCTCGCCTTTGCTCTACGTAACGGCAGTGTCGATGGCCACGTGTTCGCGTTGTACATCATTGCTGTTGCAGCGGCTGAAGTAGGAGTGGGTTTGGCGCTCGTCCTTCTCGTGTATCGCAATCGTAAGTCCATTGCGCTCGATGAGCTTTCGGAAATGAAGGGTTAACGATGTTTGCAGAGGCATCAACTGTGGCTCATGAAGCCTTGTCGTCGGGGTGGTTCTTAGAACACGCCTTCCTTATTCCTATTATTCCAGCAGTGGCTTTTGCCCTCATTATTTTCTTTGGCAAGAAGTTGCCAATGAAAGGTAGTGAACTCGGCGTGCTGTCGATGGTCGCATCGCTTGTGTTTTCAGTCGGAGCTGCATTGCAGTGGATCAACCGAGTAAACGGCGCAACTGAAGAGCAATACATCGACCCAGTGATCCGTTCATGGACCTGGTGGAACAGCGGTGGATTCGAATTTGGCATTGGCCAACACATCGATGGTCTCTCGCTCACCATCTTGGTAGTGGTCGCATTTATTTCCTCTTTAGTGCAGATCTACTCACTTGAGTATTTGCGCGGTGACCGCAGGTACACGCACTTCTTTGCTTCTCTTACGTTGTTCTCGGCAGGAATGTTGAACATGGTGGTCGCAGAAAACATGATTCAACTCATTTTGGGTTGGGAAATCATGGGGCTGTGCTCATTCATGCTCATTGGGCACTGGTGGGAAGAGGGCGCAAATAGCCGAGCAGCGCTCAAAGCCTTTTTCACCACACGTACCGGAGACATCGGTCTCTTGGTAGGAACCAGCGTTTTGTTCTTCAGCGCTAACTCATGGACGCAAGAAAATTTAGGAGTCTCAGGGTTCAGTATTCGAGGGCTTTCTGCATGGGCATTAACGGGTGACCCAAGCCATGCCGCAATCACTGTTGGTGCAGTTGCGCTCTTCATCGCTTGCATTGGTAAGAGTGGTCAGTTCCCACTGCACACATGGTTGCCCGATGCAATGGCCGGGCCAACACCTGTTAGCTCGCTTTTGCATTCATCTACCATGGTGGTCGCTGGCGTGTTCCTCGTTGCCCGGTTGTACCCAGTGTTCTTCGAAGGAATGAACATTTTTGGTAGTGGAGTCAATCTCATCACGTTGATAGGCGGAATCACCATCGTGATCGCAGCTGCTCTGGCCTTTGTGCAAACCGACATTAAAAAAGTTTTGGCGTATTCAACAGTGAGCCAACTCGGATACATGATGATGGGCCTCGGTGCAGGTGCATGGATGCCAGCGGTGTTCCATATTTTCACCCACGCGTTTTTCAAAGCATGTCTCTTCTTGGCGGCAGGCTCCATTAGTCATAGTGCATCGCATCACTCCTTTGAAATGAAAAAAGACATGGGCGGACTGCGCAAGTTCATGCCTATTACGTTCACCACGTGGATCATTTCAACCCTGGCTCTGTGCGGCGTGTTTCCTTTTGCGGGCTTCTTTTCAAAAGACGAAATTATCGACAACGTCGGGCACAACGGATACCAAGTCTTCATGGTCGTTGGGCTCATTGGCGCCTTCATGACTGCTGCATACATGACCCGCGCTACCTACCTCACCTTCTTTGGTGAACCACGCGGTGCTTCTGCTGGTGAATCACACGATGACCATGGTGATAACCATGGCGATGCACACGCAACCCACGACACGCACGATGCGCATGACTCACACGATGCACATGCAAGCCACGGTCCGCATGAAAGTAATTTGCTCATCACCGTTCCGCTCATGATTCTTGCAACCCTTGCCTTAGGTGCCGGACTTTTCAATGCAACACCATTTGGTGAAAGCTGGGAGCGCATGACCAAGTGGGTAGAACCACGTTCGGTTGTGGTGGAAGATATGGATCATGCGGCGGTGGGTGAAACCCGTGGCATTCCCGCAGCAATTGCTGCAGGTGCGGAAGCTCCAGTAGGTGAAGAGCCTCATGCTGCCGAAGGCGAACATGGTGGGCATGCCAAATCAGTATGTGGAACCAGCACTCCTGAAAAAGGAATCTGTAATGCGCCTCAGCTGCAGCACGCACCGTTCAAATGGTCGAAAGCCGGAATGTCGGTACTTATTGTTCTTGTGGGAATGCTCATCAGCTGGCTCATCAGCGTGCAGATGTACACCAAGAAATCGGGTTTCTTTGTTGGGCTCACCAGCCGCAACAAGTTGCTTGCATTGGGCTATCGCTTCTTGGTGAACAAGTACTACCTCGACCATCTCTATGAAAAGGTCATTGTGCACGGTATTGCACACCCCATAGCAAAAGCTGCTTACTGGGTGAACCAAAACATTCTCGACGGCATCGTTAACGGTGCCGGTCTTGTAGCGCGTCGCGTTGCAGGTTGGGTTTATCGCAATGTCGACCAACGTGTGGTCGACGGCGCAGTAAATGGTTCTGGCGCAGTTGCGCGTGGAACTGGAAATGCATTACGTCCGGTGCAGTCCGGAAAAGTAAGTCAGTACGGGGCCTTGTTATTTGCTGCTGCAGCAGTGGCAGGACTCGTACTCATCATTGTGAATACCTGAGTTTTAATACGTAAACAACATCAACAATTGAGGAGCTATACGGCATGGACATACTCCGTGACCACAACTGGGTGCTAAGCGTCGGCACCT
>CAIOHI010000259.1 GCA_903858075.1 uncultured Actinomycetes bacterium | reverse complement strand
CGGGCCACCTATTTTTGAAGACGTTTCATTTGATTTGGGTAGAGGTGAGCGACTGCTCATTTTGGGCCTCAACGGTGCGGGCAAAACAAGCTTGCTGCGTATTTTGGCTGGCGAGACAGAAGCGAACCTGGGCAACTTTGAGTTTGGATACAAAGTGCAAATGGGTTACTACGCCCAAGAGCACGACAACCTCGACCCACATGCCAACCTCATTGACCACATGCGTAAAGAGGCTCCACCACAGTTGGCTCTGACGGAAACTCAACTGCGTGGCTATTTAGGAATGTTTGGGCTTTCTGGAACCAAAGTGTTTCAAGAGTCGGGCACGCTCTCGGGTGGAGAAAAAACAAAGTTGGCTCTTGCCATGTTGATGGTGGGCCGCAACAACTTGCTACTGCTCGACGAACCAACGAACAACCTCGACCCTGCAAGTCGCGAATCTATTGCGAACTCACTTTCCGATTGGAAAGGCGCCATTATTTTCGTGAGCCATGACCCCGAATTCGTTGAGCGGCTCTCACCAACCAAGGTGCTCTTGCTTCCCGACGGCGAAGTGGACTATTTCAATAAGTCGTGGCTCGACCTAGTGAGCCTCGCTTAGAGTTAATCGTTCCTGTCTGAGTGATACGGTTTCGCTCATGAAAATAGGAATTTTTGGTGGAGCAATTACTACTGGAACCCTCGATGACATTGTGGACGAGGCACGCGCAGTAGAACAAGATGGTTTTGCTAGTTATTGGGCGCCACAATTGTTTGGTCACGATACTCTGACCGCTCTCGCAGTTGTTGGGCGAGAAGTTCCACGCATTGAGCTGGGCACCGCAGTAGTGCCAACGTACCCCCGCCACCCCATGATGTTGGCGCAGCAGTGCCTCACGGTGAATGCCGCAGTGAGTGGCCGGTTGTGTCTGGGCATTGGGCTGAGTCACAAAATTGTGATTGAAAACATGATGGGCATGTCATTCGACAAGCCAGTGCGCCACATGCGTGAATACCTCACCATTCTCACCCAAATTGCGCAAACTGCGAAAGTGTCATTCAGTGGCGAGGTGTATTCGTCTCATGCAGATGTATCCGTTCCTGGTTCTCAGCCGTTCTCGGTAGTAGTAGCCGCACTTGGCGAGCAAATGTTGCGCGTCACTGGGGCACTTGCCGATGGAACACTCACGTGGTGCACGGGGCCAGCCACGTTGTCGTCGCACACCATTCCTACGCTCAACCGTGCAGCAGATGAAGCAGGTAGGCCAACGCCGCGCGTTATTGCTGCGTTACCGGTGTGCGTTACAAAAGACCGCGATGCCGCCTTGGCCCGCGCATCTCAAACCTTTGCCATTTATGGGCAACTTCCTAGCTACCGTGCCATGCTCGACCTTGAAGGTGCTGCAGGGCCAGCCGATATTGCCATTGTGGGAAGTGCAGCAGAAGTGTGTGAGCGAGTCAGCGCGTTGCGCGACATTGGTGTCACCGACTTTGGCGCAGTTGAATTTGGTGGCAACCCCGACGAAGTTGCTGCCACTCGTGCCGCAATGAAATCACTTTTGTAGGAGATGCCATGGACTATTCCGACTATCAATTAGCACGCGTGCAGGTGGCTGAGGGTGTTGCCTCAGTAATCATCAACAATCCACCCATCAATATCTTTGATCTTCCGCTTTATGGCGAGATGGCAAAACTTGCAGGTGAACTTGCCGTCGATAACGACGTGCGCGTAGTCATTTTGAGTTCTGCCAACCCCGACTTCTTTATTCCACACTTCGACGTGGGTCTTATTTTGCAAATTCCGCAAGACCTGCCCACGCCAAGTGAACTCAATACCTTCACCAAAATGTGTGAAGCATTTCGTGAAATGCCCAAAGCAACTATTGCTGTCATTGAAGGCCGCATTGGTGGTGGAGGCAGCGAACTGGCTCTGAGTTGCGACATGCGTTTTGCGTTGCGTGGCAAGGCAGTTTTTAATCAACCAGAAGTTGCACTCGGCATTATTCCTGGCGGAAGTGGCACCGTACGCCTCTCACGTTTAGTGGGCCGTTCGCGGGCTCTTGAAGTAGTGCTGGGTTGTGACGACATTGATGCCGATACTGCTGAAAAATGGGGTTGGGTGAATCGCACGTTGAATGAAAATGAGTTGTGGCCCTTCGTGCATCGCATGGCGCAACGCATTGCATCATTTCCGCCAGCTGCAGTACAGGAAGCAAAGGCTGCAATTTTGCGCAGCGACCACAACATTCACGACGAACTCTTGCAAGAAGCCATTGGCTTCAATAAATTGCTCGCCGACCCGCAAGCGCAGCAAGCAATGCGAAACTTCATGGCACGCGGCGGCCAAACAAGCGATGGAGAAAAACGCTTAGGTGAACTCGCTGGCGAATTGGGTTAACGCCCTTTTTAGTGTTTGCTAATAGTTACAGGGCTTGGCTGGTACGGCTTGTTCACTAGGTCGAAGAAGTCGTTTCCTTTGTCGTCAACCACGATGAATGCAGGAAAATCTTTCACTTCAATTTTCCACACCGCTTCCATGCCAAGTTCTGCGTACTCCAACACTTCCACTTTGGTTATGCAATCTTGAGCAAGGCGAGCAGCGGGGCCGCCAATAGAGCCAAGATAAAAACCACCATGTGTTTTGCAGGCATTGGTTACCTGTGCAGAGCGGTTGCCCTT
>CAIOHI010000258.1 GCA_903858075.1 uncultured Actinomycetes bacterium | reverse complement strand
CATGACAGGTGGCCTGTGCCTGAGAGCGTTCCACTTGATGAAATCGATCAGCAAGTACTAGTCGATGTTGCTCCCTATACGTGGGGTGCTCTGCCAAAGGGGTTATGGGCAACAAGTCGCTCGGGTGCACTGCAACGGTTGAAAAAGTTTGCAACAGAAGTGCTTCCGATGTTTGGCGAGCATGAAGACGCCATGTTGAAGTCGAATTGGCACCTTGCGCATTCGTTGTTGTCTCCTTATCTCAACAACGGTCTCTTGCTTCCGGGTGAAGTAGTTGACGCAGTTGTGGCCGAGTTCGAAAAAGGGAATGTGCCCATCAATAGCGCGGAAGGATTTCTGCGCCAAGTCATTGGGTGGCGTGAATACATTTGGAATTGCTATTGGCAGTGGATGCCCGATTATGCCCACATGAATGCACTGTCTGCCGAAGTTCCGCTGCCGAAATTATTCACCGCTCCAGAAACCACTCAGATGGCCTGCATGAAATCGGTATTAGAAGGCGTGTATGAGCATTCTTATGCGCACCATATTGAACGGTTGATGGTGCTCGGCAACTTTGCGCTCATTGCAGGTATTAACCCACAAGAACTCACACAGTGGATGTGGAATAGTTTTGTCGACGCAGCGGAGTGGGTGATGGTTCCGAATGTTGTTGGAATGTCGCAATATGCCGATGGGGGAATGCTGGCAACAAAGCCTTACGCAAGTGGTGGTGCATACATCGACCGCATGAGCAACCATTGCAAGGGGTGCGCATATGACCGTAAGAAGCGAGTGGGCGCTGATGCATGTCCATTTACGGTGTTGTATTGGGATTTCTTCTTGCGACATGAGGAGAAGTTTGTGAAGAACCCTCGTGTTGCTCGCCAAGTGCGCGCTGCTCAGCAGCTAGCCGACCGCGATGAGTTGCAAGTAACGGCTGTGACGATTTTGCAACGATTGCAAAGTAGTGAGCTTTAATGCCCCGACGAACTCTGCTGGCGACGTGGCTCGGGTCGAATCATCGACACTTTTTGTGGTGATCTGGCACATGAGAGTAGAATTTGGCAGCGATTGGGCTGGGGGAAATTCCCGGCAGTATGTGTGGTGAGGGTGATGAAGAAATCTACGACTCGATTTATTGGCGGCCTGCTCTCTGCCGCATTGGTCGTCAGTTTCAACTCATCCATCTCGCAAGCCGATACCTCAGATCCAAGCGAGTCAACGACGACAACAAGCACTACAACGACGGTCGCAACTGAAACCACCATTGAGCTGACTACGACGACAACAACTACAACTACAACTGTGCCCCGAGTGAAGCCAAGAGTTCTCTTGGTGGGCGATTCAACGATGGCTGCAATACGTTGGTTCAAAGACGGAAGGAAAGCTCTGTCGGGTTCCACATTTATTGTTGATGTGGAGTCGTGTAGGTCTATTGGTGGTTACTCGTGCTACGGCAGAGAGTATCGGGCTCCCTCAACTGCATATGAAGTAGTTGAGTCGGTGAGGGGGAGGCTCGACGTGGTGGTGTTGATGGCGGGAACGCACCACAACCCGGCAACTGTTGAATCTGATCTTCGCTCTTTGCGGCGAATCGTTGCGAGGAAAGGCGCGAAGTTGGTGGTCCTAACTCTTCGTGATCTGAATCGCCCGACCGCCACGATCGATGGGGTCACACTCATTGAACGTGTGAATGGGATGATCGAGACAATGTTCGAGACTCCGCGGTATAAGGACACTTATATTGCCGACTGGAAAGCATTTAGCCGTAGTCATGATGACTGGTTTCGGTCAGATGGAATTCATCTCACCATCCGCGGCACGCTTGCCCTCGGGTGGTTTATATCGAACTTTGTTGCGCATGTTGCAGAAGTGCCATGCGCGTCTTATGGCACTGAGATATGCCCGCTACCCAGGTGGAAAGACTCCAAGGTTGATTGGTTGCGTCGCTACCGTGTGCAATACAGCGACATCCATTGCTATGAAGACGGTGGAATGCGTAGAAAGGTCTGCGCTCGCGACCGACGACTGGGCTAGCTCGGGAAGAACTCTTTGACCACGGTGCTAATTGCGTCGACATTTGCTTGCGCCTCGCCATCACGCAACCCCTTGCCAAATTCCACTGTCAAACTTGTGGTGTCGTTGTTGTTCAAGGTCTCTGACCACATTGAAGAAGTGCCGCTGTATGTGCCACCCTCAATTTTGAGAATTGGCAAGTCGACCAAGATCGCATAACGCTCACGAATGTCGCCATCACGACCCACGCCCGGGCTAATGCGGAAATAGTCTTGGTGGTACCAAATAGACAATTGTGGTTGGATCATTTTGCCCAAGCGAAGCATTGATTTTGTTTCTGGTTCAGTGGCCGGCCCCGTCCCAGACCATTGCCAGAATCCTGACTTACCAAGAGGTTTCCAACGAACAGGGAAGTTGCGGTTGAGGTCAACCTTGTTCGCGTTCTGCCGTGTATTGAGCAGAGTTCCATCGGGGTTCAACTTCGGCAGAATCCATAAGTCGATATTCGATGGAGCTTCCATTGAGGTCAAAATGTCGGTGATGGCTAGCCCAGCGCATTCATTGCCGTGAATGCAGCCCACTGCCAACACGCGAACACCATTTGGGTTGCCGCGCCTTATAAAAGTGAGTGGGCGGTTCTGCACTGAGCGGCCGAATTCAATTTCGGTGTCGTTAGGAATTGCTTCTCTGTTTGCAAACGATGAGAGCAGGGGAGTAACCACCTCTTCGTTGTCATTGTTGTTGTCGTTGGGAACGGTTGGAATGGGTGACAGTGGAGTAGAGCCAGCGACAGACGACGGTGATGAAGTGGTTGCGGTGTCACTTCCACCGGTAAAGGTAATGAGCAAAGCGATGCTTACAGCGGCAGTCGTTGCAAGAACAGCAATCTTTTTAATGCGCAGTACGCGAGAGTCGTCGTCGTATTCGTCGTTATCGGCGCTGACGACGGGGATCTGATCGGTTGTGAGGGCTTCTTCGCGCACTGGTTCAACAACGCGCACTGGTTCTGCAACAGGCACTGGCTTAGGAGCGGGAGCATCACGATGCTGAACGAATGCTGCTCTTTTGCTCGAGCGTTGCGTATCAATCTTCCATGTGTGGCCATGTGCATCGGTGTAACGCAGAGCTACTACTTCGTTGCGCGCCGCGGTTGCCGTCATTTCCCCACGGTCAAACGCTGCACAGATTTCTCTGTACTTCTCGTCGAGCGCGTCAAGACCAGTAGGAGCCGTGCGGCGAACAGTAGGGGGCGCCGGCTGGTCGCTGACCCGCACAACAGCTGCACGCCGCCCCGAGCGTGTGGTGTCGATCTTCCAGGTAACTCCCTCGGCATCGGTATGGCGAAGCCTCGTAATAGTGTCGCGGGCCTCTACAGAACTGATTTCCCCACGGTCGAAGGCTTCACAGGTACGCCGATAGACCACTTGCAAGTATTCAAATTCCTGAAGATGGGGGCTGTTGCTCATAGTCCTAGACATTAAGGATATGCAGGGCGGGGTGCCTCGGGGCGTTCAATGTGAGTTCGCACAGATATTTCTCTTCGGTTTTACCGGGAGTCTTGGTGCCAGAAGAGATTTATTCGCAGGAAATTGTTAGTTGGCTTTAATGATTGGCTCGCGAAGATGCACTGGCTCAACATGCTTCTTATGACGCACGCGAATATTCAATGCTTCAACGAAGACCGAGAACGCCATTGATGCGTAAATGTAGCCCTTTGGAATTTTCTGCCCGAAGCCTTCGGCAATCAAGGTGGTGCCAATGAGCAAGAGGAATGCCAATGCGAGCATTTTTACTGATGGGTGAGCATTAACGAATGTGTAGATGGCCTTTGACGCAAGCAGCATGATTCCCACAGCGGCCATGATGGCGATGACCATGACAGGAACGTAGGTGGTCATACCAACTGCAGTGATTACTGAGTCAATAGAAAAGACAAGGTCGAGGATGAGCACCTGGCCAATCACTGCAGCAATGGTGGGAGCAACTTTGGTCGAGGTCTGTCCTTCGTCGCCTTCTAATTTATGGTGAATTTCTTTCGTCGCTTTATAGATGAGAAATATTCCACCTGCGAGCAGAATGAGCTCTTTGCCACTGAACCCGACCGACCCGAGGGTGAAGAGCTCTTTCTTTAAGGAGACAACCCAGCCAACAGCCAAGAGAAGTAACACACGCATGCCACCGGCTGCGAGGAGACCAATTTTTCTTGCCTTGTCTTGTTCCTCAACGGGGAGCTTTGAGGCAAGGATGGAAATGAAGACGACGTTGTCGACTCCAAGAACAATTTCAAGGGTGAGTAGTGCCGCTAGAGCACTCCAAGCTGTGGGGTCAGACATCCATTCCATGGAGAGAAATTAGTGCAAAATAGGGCTCTTGTCAGTTTTAAAAACTAAAAACGCGTCGCTTTTCGAACCAAATCAACCCTTGGTGAACCGTCAACGGCGCAACGTTCAGTCGTCATAGCAATCCGTGACATTATGAACTCATGGCTATTGAAGAAGTGAAGTGGCAAGAGCGAGTCACGCCCGAGTTGGTGCAGCAGTACAAGCGCGATGGCGTGGTGTTCATAGACCAGTTGTTGCATCCTTTGTGGTTGCAGTTAATTGAGATGGGCATCACTCGCGTCTTAAACAATTCCACGCGTAAGCAAACCTTTTTTGCAGGAGACGAAGGACAGTTCATTGACACTGTTCGCAACTGGGAGTTCACTCCCGAAGTTCAACGGCTCACAAACGATTCGCCCATCGCCGATATTCTCGGAACCTTCATCGATTCGCCACGAGTGTGGCTCTTGTTCGACCATGTGTTTGTAAAAGATGGCGGTAATTGCCGGCGCACCCCATGGCATCAAGATCTCACGTATTGGCCTGTGGCCGGAACCCAACTGGCGTCAATGTGGATCACCATTGACCCAGTACCCAAACATGAGTGTCTTGAATATATTGCGGGTTCGCATCGTGAAACGCTGTATGACGGGTTTGACCCGCCGCGTGCTGCTGAAGACCCAACCTTGCCGTTCTACGGAGAGGGATTCCCGAGGCTTCCCGATATTGAAGCCAACCGCTCACAGTGGGATATTCGCTCGTGGGACATCACCCCGGGAGACGTAGTTATATTCCACCCAGGCGTGTTGCACGGTGGTGGGCCAACATCCGAGGGGCGTCGCCGGCGAACCTTGTCGGTGCGTG
>CAIOHI010000257.1 GCA_903858075.1 uncultured Actinomycetes bacterium | reverse complement strand
ATTACCAACCAACGCGAAACACTTGTGGCCTGGAATCGCGCGAACGATGAAGTACTTGCACCCGCAATTGTTTGGCAAGATCGCCGCACCGCAGACCGCTGCCAACAGTTAGCCGATGAACTACCAACAGTTCGGCGCATCACCGGTCTCGTTCTCGACCCGTACTTCACTGGAACTAAAGCAGAGTGGCTCCTACGCAACGGAGTAATTGAACCCACTGCCCGACTTGCACTTGGAACCATCGACTCGTGGATCTTGTGGCGACTTTCCGGTGGAACCACATTTGCAACCGATGAGTCGAACGCAAGTCGAACAATGCTTTATGACATTCAAAAACATGCATGGAGCGAAGAGATGTGCTCACTTCTTTCCGTTCCCATGAATGCGCTTCCCGAGGTGCGCAACTCAAGTGGCATTTTTGCAACAACAGATGTTGAAGGCATTCCTCGTGGTATTCCGATTTCAGGTATTGCAGGAGACCAACAATCTGCACTCTTTGGCCAAGCATGCTTCACTGCCGGTACTGCAAAAAACACTTACGGCACCGGCAGCTTCGTGCTGATGAACGTGGGCACCACATGCCCATCGGTGGTTGACGGTTTGCTCAATACTGTTGCGTGGCGCATTAACGACACCACCACCTATGCAGTTGAAGGATCTATTTTTGTGACTGGAGCCGCAGTGCAATGGCTGCGCGATGGTTTGCACATTATTGACAACGCTCAACAAGTGGAAGAGCTGGCATTATCGGTTTCCGATTCTGCAGGAGTAGTAATGGTGCCGGCGCTCACTGGGCTCGGTAGCCCTTGGTGGGACCCATACGCGCGCGGCGGCGTTTTTGGTATTTCGCGCGGCACCAACCGCGCGCACCTTGCACGAGCAACATTGGAATCAATTGCATTTCAAACACGCGATGTGGTCGAAGCAATGACACAGGCGACCGGCATTACTTTGACAGAACTACGTGCCGACGGCGGAGCCACCGACAATGCATTTCTCATGCAGTTCCAAGCCGACCAACTTCAGGTTCCCGTTGTGTTGCCTATAGACCGAGAAACAACTGCATGCGGTGCTGCATACCTCGCTGGCCTGGGTATCGGTGTTTGGTCGACCATAGAGGAAATTGCCACGCATTGGGCGAGTAACGCCACTTACCTACCCAATAAAGAAAACCAAAGCGCCGCCAACGCAGCTCATGCTCAGTGGCTCAATGCCGTGCAGCGAGTACGAACTACTCAATAACTTCTTTGCCCAGCAACGCAGCTCCAATGGCACCTGCTTCGGGGCCTAATTGCGCAGTCACCAACAACGGCGGTGGGCGCAACTCTGATGGCGGCATTTGTTGAGTCAATGCATTAGCTACGAAGTGTCGCAGCACTGCAGACGAACCAAGGCCACCACCCAGAACAATGACTTGCGGGTCGAGCGTATTGATCAAGTTGAAAAGACCAAGAGCTACCCAGCTTGCAAACTCTTCCAGAATGATCTGTGCTTCTTTGTCTTCTTGCACAACACGCAGTAAAACTTCTTCGCCGCTGACACCATTGGCCATACGCCGTAGCGCAGAACCCGATGCGTACTGCTCCCAGCATCCGCGTCGCCCACACGGGCACTCTTCCCCACCGTGCATCACAATGTGGTGCCCGCTTTCACCGGCAAAACCGTGATGACCGCGCATCACTTTTCCGTTGGCAATGAGTGCGGCGCCAATTCCTGTGCCAATAGTAATGACCAGCGCATCGTCGCAATTTCGTGCCGCACCATTTTTCCACTCAGCAACTCCGGCACATGTTGCGTCGTTGTCTACAACAACAGGAATACCTAGTTGGCTTGCAAGTAGCGCGCGCATGGGTAGCCGTCGTACTTCGGGAAGGTGTGGAGCAAGATACACAACGCCGTCACGCGACACTGTTCCGGGCATGCCCACTCCAAGCGATGTTGCTGTTTGCCCTACACGCGACGCAAGGGCCACGCACAAATCGGCAACTTCTTCAACAACACCAACGCCAGCGGCAGTAGGAAGCGTCAGTGAATCGAGAACAGAGCCCTCATCGTCGAGTGCAACTGCAAGGCACTTGGTGCCGCCTACATCGATACCAATTGCAACCATGTTGAATAATGAAAAATGCTGATGCGCGGTCTTACGACTCGCAGCGTGCTTTCAGTTCATTCAACGTATGCAAAATGCGGTTTTCGGCGCGGCGCTTCACAAAACCAGGAAGTGGAATGACGAGATCGATTGACAGGTCGTAGGTAACAAGTGTTCCGTTGTTCACTGGCTCAAACATGTAGTCGCCATCGAGCGTGCGCATAATGTCGCCATCGACAAGCTTCCACTGAATGGTGAGCGGAGAATCGCCGTAGGTGTAGCCAAGTGTGTAGTGAGTGCTGCGGCCAAGTGCCGAAGCGCGAAACTCGACTCGTGAAGCACGATCTTGCGCATCGCGTTCAAGGACTACGGCGTCTTTCAGGTCTTTAGCCCATTCGGGGTAGCGCTCGAACTGAGTAGCAATGGCAAAGCAGTGCTCAGGCGATGCGGCGATGACGGTTGTTTGTTTGGCGGTTTCGGCCATACCCCATTGTTACCGATGGCGCATGCAATTGCACGTTTATTCCGGAGCAGACTTCAATTGTCGCGGTTCAAATGTACCGAACTTGCCCGCCCACAGGCCATTCAACCCAATTCCGAGCATAGGAACCATGACCGCGAAGGCCATCACACTTCCCGCTTTTCCATCGGTTGAAGGTCGCGCCAAGGCAACGCCAAGACCAACGGCGCATTGTGCCGCAAAGCAATACCACATTGCTAAGCGCACATTTTTTGGCGCAACTTCGCCTGCCAAGAAGAAAAGTTGAGTAACTGAAATCTCTTCTTCTCTGCTGCGTTGCACGGCAGCGAAGTACCCCAAGAGGAAAGTAGCCACACCCGCAGCAAAAAGAGATACACACACTGCGACAATTGCCACTCGCCATGCTGAAGTAAAGAAAATGGCGCTGAAAACTGCGATCACAGCAAAGCACACAGTTGCTACTCGATTAAACAAAACGATTTTGCTCATTACTTGTCTTTCTTCACAATTGCGACAGAGTATTCCATAAACGGGCAGTGAGCACATCGTAGGAAAAACTCTCTACTGCTCGCACTCGCCCCGCATTTCCCATTCTTTGCCGCAGGTCGGGGCTGTTCAGCAGCAAGGCAAACGCCTTCGCCACCTCATCGATGTTGGTGGGGTCTTTCACCACAATGCCCGTGGCGCCATCTTCTACCGCTTCAGCAGCACCGCCACTACTGCCTGCTACCTGCGGCACTCCGCAAGCAGCTGCTTCCAGGAACACAATGCCAAAGCCTTCTTGTTCAAGCCCGCCCCACCTGTTGCGACACAGCATGGTGAAAATATCGGCACAACCATACAAAAGAGGCAGGTCTTCAAATGGCGTGCGACCCAAAAAGCGCACTGGAGCACCCAACTTTTTGGCAAGTTCATTCAGACGTTTTGCATCGCGGCCGGCTCCTGCAATGAGCATTTCCAATTGCGGCCGGTCACGCGCGAGCCGCGCAACTGCCGAAATAGCAATATCGAACCCCTTGCGCGGAACCAGACGACTGACACCAACAATGAGTTCGGCATTGGGCGACACACCAAAATGTTCACGCGCCGATGCGCGTTCGTCGGCACTCAATACGTGAAAACGCTCGGTGTCAACACCTGGCTGCACCACCGTTGTGGGCAGGTCACGACCTGCAGCACGCGCCGCTTCATTTGCCGGGTACTGACCAGCGGCAACAACGTGAATGGAGTGACGCAATACGCGACCCAATATTTGGTGCGTTCCGGGAATACGCCCCGGCACCGTGACCTCGGCCCCGTGAACGACAACTGCGTAAGGCAATTCCAACGACGGACCAATAATGCCGAGTGGTACCGCAGGGTCGAGCACTACGAAGTCGGCGTTCATTCGTTTCGCCATCTCGTTAATGCGCTTCACCATGAATGGGTGCGGCAATAGCACTGGCTCACGCGTGCGCTCAATATGAAACGGTTGCGTTGCATCCCACTCTTTCGCACCTTCGTAGGGCGATGTGAGTACAGCAAAGGAATCGCTGGGCAAACGCCGCCACCATTCCCAGAGCAATGACTGAATACCACCAATTTTTGGTGGGAAGTCGTTCGTTACTAACAGGTGGCGGGAAGTCATGCTTCTCTAGTGTTGCTCACGCACGCCTGGCAGACGGTGCAATTCCGCTTGTACATCGGGATCTTCGTCGTGCAACGGAATGCTTGAACCCATGCCTAGGCGCGATGCCGCCCAAATTGCATGTGCCCGCAAGACAGGGTCGGAGCTCTGCACGTGAGTGGCCACTACCGCTTTCGCTTTTTCATTGTGCAAGGAAGCTGTATTGCCAATGACCACCAAGGCATTGCGGCGCACCCATCGCGGATCGCGGCCCGCAATGTACCAACGGCCGTAGCGTTCCAGAATTTCAGCATCGCTGAGTGACAACAGTTCCAACACATCGACCACTATTTGGGCATCGTCGGCAACATTTTCATGCTGTGCAAGACGCATGCTTGGTGGGCATGCGTCTTGGCATGAGTCGCAGCCGTACATGCGTGCCCCAATAGCTTCGCGATACTGGTGCGCTATAACACCAGGCTTTTGCAGTATCCATGCCAAGCACTTTCCCGCGTCAATAACACCAGGCTCCACAATGGCTCCGGTTGGGCAGGCATCGAGACACCGCCGGCAGGTTCCACAACCGTCAGACACCACAGATGACGGCGACAACTCGGCAGTAGTAACAACACAACCCAAGACAAACCAACTGCCTGCACCGCTGATGAGCAAGTTTGCATTTTTGCCAAACCATCCGAGCCCTGCAAGGTACGCAACTTCACGATCGACAATTGCATTGCTATCGGCAAACACCAGAGCTTCATGACCATCGCTACGCAACTGTTGCGCAACCACTGTGAGCGAATCGCGCAACGACGCATAATGATCGGACCAGGCATAGCGAGCAACGTCACCAAATACCTGGTCGGTCATTTCAGAAAGTGCCGGCATTTGCACATCGGCGAAATAACTGCGCGCGCCCACCACAATGCTGCGCGCATGGGGAAGAGCCATTTCGGGAGTGGTCGAGCGAATGGGGTTGCGATATGTGAACTGCATGGTGTCGCGTAACCCACGTGCTTCGCGCTCGACCAAAGCTTCACGGGCCCGGAGCAAGGGCTCGGCAGTGGTGAAGCCAATGCGGTGCAGCCCAGCCGACAGACCTACCTCAGAGAGGTGCTGTGTATAGCTACTTTGAGACTCAGCCGACTTCACGATGACGAAGCGTAGGCACCAAACCCGCAGAAGCGAGCAACCTGACGGCTCGCTCTTCTTCGAAGCTGAATACCACGGCATCGCCTGGCTCGTGATTGAGAAGATACGAGACCACGCAGTCACCGCAAGCATCGCTCTCACGCATCACGCAGGTATCGCATGAGATAGTGAGCGACGAAGAAGTAACCGGAATTGAGGTGCGTTGTTCCATACCCACATATGAGCAAAGGGGTGTGACAGAGCTACAACAGGCGTGCGCCAACAGTGTCGATACTTAACACCTTTGCCGAACCCTGCACAGGAAGGCTTTGAGCAATTCGCGCTGCCTCACCCACACGGCAAAACATGGCAACACTCGGCCCCGAGCCCGACAACCAACCGCAAATGGCTCCGGCACTCAACCCTGCGTCGAGTGCTGCACGACTATCTGGCACTGCAGCAAAACGAATGTCTTGATGCAAACGGTCGGCAGTAGCCACAGCAAGTGCTTCAAGGTCTCCAGAATTCAGTGCCCCAACAAGAAGTGCGGTGTGCGCAATATTGAAAGCCGCATCTGCGAGAGGTACTTGGGCCGGCAATTTTGTGCGCGATGCATGTGTTGAGGTAGACGAAGAAGGAACCCATACCAGAACTTCAACTGCGCAGTTATTCGTAATGCTCGCAGCAAATGTGCCGTTAGTTCCCACAATGCCACCGAGCAACGAAGCAGCGACATTGTCGCCGTGTCCTTCAAGGTCTGAAGTTGCTACCAGCACTTTCTTGCGCCACTCATGGGAGTGCAATGCATTTTCATCTTGCTGAACTGCTGCGAGTAATGCTCCACCCACTCGCACTGCCCCGCT
>CAIOHI010000256.1 GCA_903858075.1 uncultured Actinomycetes bacterium | reverse complement strand
TGGGTTAGCTACCTGTGCTGGCAAGCTGGAAGTAATTTGCGGTGACTCTAATAAATCGAGGTAGTACGGCAATACCATTTGTTGAGCATTGAGTTGTGTTTGCCCACTCAGTCTCTTCACGTCAAGATGCTGGACCTCGGTGAGCACTCCGGTCGCTGGGTCTTTGAGCGAGCCCGCGCGTCGATCTTGAGAAAGTCGAATGCGTCCTAGTACTTCTACTTCGCCACTGGGTGGGTTTGGCATTGGTGTAGCTAGCGGAACAAAACCTCGGTCAATAATGACCGCATAGCTTTTGCCGTCAATTGTGAAATCGAGTGGGGTGGCGGCATCTATGCCGGCCGCGCCATCTTGGCTTCGATTAAAAATGGTGACTTCGGCACTGGGGCGAAATGTGCCTCGCACGACCACACGACGCCATTGAATTTCGTTGAGGTCGGCAGGAAGGCTTGAGACAAGGTCAGTGATTGGCACAATTTCTTGAGTTGCATTGGCGCGAAGATCGGCATTAAAGATCTTGCGCTCATCGAGCCGTCGAAACTGCCACAAGGATAATGACATCATGAGAACTACAAGAAATATGACGAGTAGGTGAGTGAGCAGCCATTTCGGGCGCAAAAAGTGGCGCAGCATCATGTGATTCTTCACTGTGCTTCACGCTAGTTTGTGTGTGTGCACGATGCCTCATCATCTGACAAAAACGCCCACACCGGAGATCTGCCAAATTTTCATATTCCTCACATGGAGAAAATTGAATGGATGGTGGAAACCTTCGGATGGGCAACAGAATCTGTCGACCCTGGTGTGGCCAAGGCTGCAAATGGTTCACCATTTCCCACTTATTCCTACACTCTGAATTTCACTGAAGTGACCTCTTTTCCCAACGTGGTGGTGTGTGGGCTCACCCCTGTTGCGTGTAAAGGGTTATTCGATCTTGTGGTCGACGTAGCTGCCGGAAACGACATTGAAATTGGTGCCGAACTACTCGGGCTGTTCGATGGTGAACAACGTGCAAGGTTCGTCCCCGTGGCAATGAGCGACTGGGGTCATCTATTCGCAACTGCCACCTCGTGGTACAAGACAAAATCTTTTTCGGTCGTGCAATTGTTGTGGCCCGATCGCAATGGTTTCTTGCCAGGTGAAGCGGGCTTCGATCAGCGCCTCACCTTTACTCAACCATTCTTGGGGTAGACGCGCATTTCGTTGAGGTACTTCACGACGTCGTCTTCATTACGTGCACCCATTGCATTGAGGTCGAGCATTTTGTACAGCACCTCATATGAAGAATGGGTATAGCCCGAAGTAATGCGCAGAGCCTTGCCAAGTGCCTCACGCGGGTTTTCGTCATAGCGCAACAGAAGTTCCTCTGCCTCGCTTTTACGTAGTTGTCGAGCCTTGCCTTGTGCTTTCATTTTGCGCACGATGTATGGCGAAAAATACCCGTTGTAACGGTGCTGAAGCTCGGGCAGTTTCCAATCGAGCGAGGTGATGTTGTGGCGGCATTGTGGGGTAGCGCAAATGCAAGCGAACTCGTCGTAATCGGATGCGTCAGACATCGCATAGTCAAAGGTAATTTCTTCACCTGCGGCAATGTCGTGCATGGCAACCAGTTGGGTTGCATTGCCCATGCCGCAGTTGGGGTCGCACGAGTGGTTCACGGCATCTCCCTGCTGGCGTATTTCGGGGCCAAGTAGAAAGCTGTCGAGCTCTATTTGCAGCGAGCGCATGCGCCGTTCATCGGGGTGAATGTTGAAGGTGGTGCGGTTCATCTCGGCGCCGCCAAAGCTCACCACAATGGTTCCCACCGCTATGGGGGCTACTGCAAAGGTGCCAAAGTTTGTGCCTGGAGTAGCACGTGTTTCTGCCAGTGGTGTGAGGTAGTTCGAGTAGCCAGCAGCGTTTGTCATAAAGATCCTCGCCAATGTTGGCATGTCACGGTAACCTATATTCAAACATCACGAGTGACCATTGGGGTCCGGCAACCGGGGTAGGTCCACGGTGCCAACTCGCTTCTCTGAAGCGGGGATGTGGTTGTAGGTACATCAGTACCTATGGCAACGACCCTTTCTCGTGTTGTTGCGTTTTTGTTATACGTGAACACCGATGCAGAAAGGAGAACCATGAGACCTGGAGACAACTACTACACCGCTGCGCGCGACTACCCAGCCACAGGCGCATGGAACCCCACTCAGCATCCAGGCGATCGCAAGTTCTACACCTTGCCGACCGACCGAAAAGTGCAACTCGATGTAGGTGCAACGCTCAGCGAGGTGACCATTGCTTATGAAACATGGGGCACGCTCAACAGCGACGCCAGCAATGCTGTGCTGTTGTGTCACGCATGGACCGGCGATAGTCATGCTGCAGGACGTGCCAGCGACGGTCAACCCACTCCGGGTTGGTGGGAGTCGCTCATTGGGCCGGGTTTGGCCATCGACACCAACGTGTGGTTCGTGGTGTGTACCAATGTGTTGGGCGGATGCCAGGGAAGTACTGGCCCAGCATCGCCGCATCCTGAAGATGGGTTGCCCTATGGCTCACGTTTTCCTGTTGTCACCATTCG
>CAIOHI010000255.1 GCA_903858075.1 uncultured Actinomycetes bacterium | reverse complement strand
TTTGATAGGGGATAAGAAGAAGTCCCATGATTCTGGAAGCCTTGAAGGTTAAGAAAAGTACTGGGAGAGTGAGAAACGCCGTCAATCCTAAAGAGATGGTGGCAAGTGTGAAGTTGTGGGAGACATAAAACTGATAAGCCCAAGTGAGTGCTGCAACAACGCTTAATCCAAAGAAAACCAACCAGGAAACATTCTCTATCCGTGTTAATGATTTTGATACTTGATATGAAGCAATACCTAGAACCACGAAGTTGTAGGGCCAGATAATTCCAAAAAGCGAACTTGGAGGCTGCCAAGGCGGTCTCTTCAGGGATGAATACCACTCGGGAGAGGAAGAAACCCAGATTCCCGAGCCAAAGGCATAGATGAGAACGAGAAGAATTCCTGTTGCCGCTGCAAAAATTTTGAATTCCACAAGGCCACGATAGCGACAATACCTAACGCGTAATTCATTACTTGCTCGAACGAAAGTGAAGGGTCGGGTGTTCGAATCCCTCAGTGCCCACCTGTACTTCGAGAATCTAGGACGGTAAAGATCGTCAGCCCGACAACTACAAGTAGGGCGCCAATGAACCGGTTGATGGTCATTAACTCATTCAAAAAGATGACACCCATTAATATGTGCATTACGGGTTCGACGGTGGTCAACACGGAATAAGAACCAGCCGAGATGCGCTTCAATGCCGAAAGCGAGCACAGAAACGGAACCACCGTGCCGAATGCAGCGATTGTGACAATCAATAGCCAAACAATTGAGGACGATGGAAAAATTGGGTCGAGATTTTTGAATGGCAAGATGCTGACCAACCAATAGCCGGTGGCCGTGCCGCAGTTAAGAATCATTGCGCCTGTGAGAAGCCCCATGTTGTTTGAAGTGCGGGAGAGGATAGAGAGGTAGATCGCAAAAACTACCGACGATCCAACGACAAGGGCGATAGCGGCGCCCGAACCTCCGCTTACTTGGCCCGCAGTTATGGCGATGCCGACGAAGGTGATTGCAAGCGGTGCAAGCACACGTATGGTCGGCCGTTTACCGTCGACAGCCCAAGCAATGAGCAGAACAAGCACGGGGTATCCGTACCAAAGGACGATTGCAAGGCTGGTATCGATACTGTCGATTGCGATGAAATACATCAGTGAGACGGAAGTGACACCGAAGACGCCTATGGCAAACATGGTGAATGCCTGTCGCTTTGTTGGCCAACCTTCGTTCCTCGCAAAAATCTGACGAATAGCAATGAGTATGAGAGCGGCAAGAGTGAAGCGTGGGGTCATCACACCCATTGCGTTTGAGCCCCGGTCGTAGGCATTCACTCCAAGCGTTGGCACAATGGCAAAGCCAAGGCTGGACATGACGACAAAAAGTGACCCAGTCAGTTGCTTGCTACGCGCCATGAAATTGTTACGACTGTGGTTTCATGTGTTCGAGCATGTTGGCCATCTGCTGGTGTACCAAATTGATTGCCTGCAGTGGTCGAATCATGACTCGAAACTCAACAATCTTTCCCGCATCATTGCATGTAATGATGTCGACGCCGTTGACGTATTTTCCGTCAACTGTGGTTTCAAACTCAAGAACCGCTGTATTTCCGTCCAGAACTTGTTTGGTGTAGCGAAACCGCTTGCTGGGGTCGGAACTTGCGCCTTCCTTCTTTTCTCCGGGAAGTGTTTGCCCTGCAGCCTGCAGATACAGCGTGGTGATGGCTTTGCCTGCTTGAGGCGTGTAGACAATGGGCGAATAGAAGACGACATCATCATCAAGTAGAAGATCTAGGCCGTTTGCTAGTTCGCCCCGCATGTGGGCGTGCCATTGTTCAATAACTTTGTGAATCACAGGATCTCCTTGCGTGCGATCAACACACTATGTGAAACGCCTAACCGGTGCTGAACTTGAGTAGTTTGCTTCAAT
>CAIOHI010000254.1 GCA_903858075.1 uncultured Actinomycetes bacterium | reverse complement strand
TCGACTTCCAGCCGCCAAATGAGTAATACGACACTGGTACGGGAACAGGCACGTTGATGCCCACCATGCCCACATTGATATCGAACTGGAACTGACGAGCAGCGCCACCATCACGAGTGAAAATTGCCGTGCCATTGCCATAGACGTTGTTGTTGATGAGTTCAACACCTTCGTCGTAACTCTTCACGCGAACAACCGACAACACGGGGCCGAAAATTTCGTCGTCATAGCATTTCATGCCAGGCGCAACATTGTCGATGAGGCTTGGCTTTAAGTAGAAACCCTGAGCAGGAACATCGGTACGACCATCAACCACGAGCGTTGCGCCTTCTTGGGTAGCGCCAGCAATGTAGGTAGCTACTTTGTCGCGGTGCTCGCCGGTTATGAGCGGGCCCATTTCGCTTGTGGGGTCATTGCCGGCGCCCACTTTGATGTTGGGAATGCGTTCTTCAATTTTGGAAATGAGCGCATCGGCAATGGAGTCGTGTGCAAGCAGCACAGAAATAGCCATGCAACGTTCGCCAGCAGAACCATAAGCAGCACTTACTGCAGCATCGGCAGCCATGTTGAGATCGGCATCGGGAAGAACGAGCATATGGTTTTTAGCGCCACCGAGTGCTTGTACGCGTTTGCCGTTTCGTGTGCCAGTTTCATAAATGTATTTCGCAATTGGTGTTGAACCCACGAATGAAATTGCTGCAATGTCGTTGTGCTCAAGTAAGCGGTCAACTGCCACTTTGTCGCCATGAATGACGTTGAAGCACCCGTCGGGAAGGCCAGCCTGCTTCAACAGTTCGGCAATAAACATGGCGACCGATGGGTCTTTTTCGCTTGGCTTCAAAATAAATGTATTACCGCAACCAAGGGCATTGGCAAACATCCACATTGGCACCATTGCAGGAAAGTTGAATGGTGTGATGCCAGCAACAACGCCGAGAGGTTGACGAATGTTGTATACGTCAACTCCGGCAGAAGCTTGCTCGCTGTAGCCGCCCTTTAAAAGGTTTGGAATACCACAGGCGTATTCAATATTTTCCAGACCGCGTGCAACTTCACCCATTGCGTCGGACAGTACTTTTCCGTGCTCAGCACTCAACATGGCGGCGAGTTCTTTGCGGTTGGCATCGACCAGTTCACGCATGCGGAACATCACTTCTGCACGACGCGACAAGTTGGTGGCGCGCCAAGCGGGAAATGCTGCAGCGGCGCTTGCAACTGCGGCATCGACTTCTGCAATACAGGCGAAGTCGACAGCAGCCGATTGCTCGCCGGTGGCTGGGTTGAAAACTTTTCCTGACGTACCTGAGGTACCTGCAACTACGGTGCCATTGATCCAATGCGAGATGCGGTTCATATTGCCTTCAGTCTGTGTGAGATGGAGAAAGTAAAGATCAGTGTAGGTATTGGCAAAGGTCGCGCTTCACGTATTTACCGTGACCTTTGCGACCAGTGAAGGTGTCATTTTCCACAACGACCATGCCGCGAGAAAGCACCGTGTCGACCGTGCCGTCGATAACGGTTCCTTCAAATGCGCTGTAGTCGGTATTCATGTGGTGTTTGCCGTTAATGCCAATAGTGGTTTTTTGATGTGGGTCCCACACCACAATGTCGGCGTCGGCCCCCGGGGCAATAATTCCTTTTTTGGGGTACATGCCGAACATGCGTGCGGGTGTGGTGCAGCATGTTTCCACCCATCGCTCAAGTGACAGCTCACCAAGAACAACACCCTGATAAATGAGCTCCATGCGGTGCTCAACACCCGGTAGGCCATTGGGAATTTTGGAGAAATCGTTGCGGCCAAGTGTTTTCTGGTCTTTGAAACAAAATGGGCAATGGTCTGTGCTCACCACGGCGAGTTCGTTCATGCGCAGGCCCTTCCACAAATCACTTTGGTGGTGATGATGGTCGTGACGTGAACGAATAGGAGGGCTGCATACAAACTTCGCACCCTCGAAGTCGGGCTGCGAGAGGTGCTCTTCCAATGTGAGATACAAATACTGCGGGCAAGTTTCCGCAAAGACGTTCAGGCCTTCGTGCTGAGCACGGGCCACTTCGTTTAATGCTTCCGATGCCGACATGTGAACGATGTAGAGCGGAACATTGCCCGCTACCTGGCTGAGCACAATGGCGCGATGCGTTGCTTCGCCTTCAAGCAAACTGGGCCGGCTAATGGAGTGAAACACGGGGTCAGTTTCGCCTCGTGCCAGATGTTGTTGAACGAGTACGTCGATTGCCATGCCGTTTTCTGCATGCATCATGATGACAGCGCCGTTGTTGCTTGCTTCTTGCATGGCGCGAAGTATTTGGCCATCGTCGCTGTAGTAGGTGTCGGGGTACGCCATGAATAATTTGAATGAAGTAACTCCCTCGTGTTCAACGAGGTAGGTCATGTCTTTCAAACTTTGTTCATGAATGTCGCCCATAATTTGGTGAAAGGCGTAATCAATAGAGCAGTTGCCGGCAGCTTTTTTGTGCCATGCGGCAAGACCATCTTGAATGTTTTCACCTTTGCGCTGCAACGCCATGTCGACGATGGTGGTGATGCCACCCCACGCAGCTGCGTTGGAGCCAGTTTCGAAAGTGTCGGTTGCTTCAATGGGGCCCATGGGAAGTTCCATATGCGTGTGCACATCGACGCCGCCAGGAATGACGTACTTGCCAGTTGCGTCGATGACCTTGTCGGCAACAATGCCGAGTGCTGCCGCTTGGCCTGGTTGAAAAATGGCTTGAATGGTTTCACCATCAATGAACACATCGCTTGCATAGCGGCCACTTGGGCTCACAATGGTGCCGTTCGTAATGAGGATGCGAGCCATATGTAGAGCGTACCGATATTTAAAGTGGAGTCTGAGGCACGGCTACAGTGCAAAGGAGGGGGTTCCAATGGTTGCAATGAACGACAACGCGGCGCGCATCTTGGCCGAGCCCGTCACTGGCACGCTTTCTATTGCGGGCTCCGATGGATACGCACATTCCACCCCGGTGTGGTTTGTATGGCGTGACGGGAAAATATGGGTGAGCACGCATGCAGAGCGGCAAAAACATGTCGATGCATTGCGCGCTGGCAAAGGCTCGTTATCGGTCATTGACCCAACAAATTCTTCCCATTATGTGGAGTTACGGGGGCCCCTGCACGTGGTAGGCGACCCCAACATGGAACTGCGCGACGAAGTGGTGCGCAAACACGGGCACGTCGACGGCAAGGCATTTGACCCTGCAAACACTGTGCGCATTGGCATTGTGCTCACTCCAGAGCGGGTGCTTGGCCGGCATTAATCGGTACGAAAACGTTCTGTACACCGAGGGCGTACGGTACGGGTATGAACCCTCGCCACGTGAACCGGCCCATTTCTCGCGTCATTTTGTCGGGCTTTGCGCTCGTCGGAGTTTTGCTTGCCACAGTTTCTGTCTTAGGGCAGGTCAACGCCTTTAGTGCCATCACCGATGCAATTGGGGTTACTTCGCCGCCGGGAAGTTCGGCCGGTAGTTCAACCAGTTCTCCGTCAACCGATGAAACTTCCGATTCTGTTGTTGATGAACCAACCAATGGCGACGCACCCGATGGAGAAGTTACGCCAATTGATCCAGAAATTGATACACGTATTTCTGCTCTAGAAGATCTTGTTGTCACGCTTGCAGAAAATGACGATGCAACAGCAGCAACTCTGAGCGAAGTGACGGGGTTGGTAAAAACTCTCGATGCCGACCTTGCCGCCGCAAAAACTTCACTCGGCAATCTCGCCGAGCGTGTAGGTGTCAATGAAAAAGCAACGTCAACTTTGCGTTCCGATGTTGATGCAGCAAAGGCCGTTGTCGATGCGCTTCAAGTATCGGTCGACAATCTCAAGTTACGCACATCACAACTCGATGAAACGGGAACTTATAACGGTGTCGTAAAGCCAAGCCAAATTTCTCCACAACTCAAAGTTGACGACATCAAAGGCGACTGGCCCATTGCGAGAACCTCAGGAGCGCTTGACGGCTCACGCATCAAAATGCCTTTTGGGCAATGTGCAAATGCCTATCAGCAATACACGGTTGTG
>CAIOHI010000253.1 GCA_903858075.1 uncultured Actinomycetes bacterium | reverse complement strand
TTCCGCGAGCAATACGTCCTCAACATCGGCGACCATTCTGTAGAACTCAACCACGCCATTGGCGAAACCGACGACCACTTGTGGGCATGGGTTCCCGACAAGAAATGGATCATGGCGGGCGACTTCCTTATTTGGAATTTCCCCAATGCCGGCAACCCACAAAAAGTGCAGCGCTATCCACTTGAATGGGCCAAAGCGCTGCGCGACATGGCAGCTAAACAACCTGAACTTCTTCTTCCCGCACACGGTCTTCCCATTGACGGCAAAGAGCGCATTGAAATAGTGCTCACCGATATTGCAAGTGCACTCGAAACATTGGTGTCAGAAGTTTTGGTAATGATGAACGACGGCGCAACTCTTGACAGCATCATTCACAGCGTGTCGGTGCCACAAGATGTTCTCAACAAACCCTATTTGCGCCCCATGTACGACGAACCCGAGTTTGTGGTGCACAACATTTGGCGCTTGTACGGCGGCTGGTGGGACGGTGCCCCATCACGCCTGAAGCCATCACCCGACGCGCAACTCGGCGCAGTGATTGCCGAACTATCGGGTGGGGTCAACACGCTTGTTGCTCGCGCCCTGCACGAACTTGCCCTAGGCGACTTCCGCATGGCTTGCCATCTCATCGACTTCGCCGCATGGGCCGAACCAGAAAATGGTCACGTGCATGAAGCACGCTCAGACATTTACGAACAGCGCCGTTCAAAAGAACTCAGCCTCATGAGCAAGGGAATTTTTAAAGCTGCAGCTCGCGAGTCGCGTGCAGCTATCCGACACTCACAAGAACCAAAGCCATAAGCGCACACCCCACGCCAATCCACTGAGCTTTATGTAAATGCTCTTTGTCGACTTTTGTGGCAAGAAGCAATGTGCTCACTGGGTACAGCGACGAAATAACTGCGACAACCGACAGCAGTCCTTCACGCGCAGCAAACAAATATGAACCATTTGCCAGCGAATCGAGCAAACCGCTCAGCAATGCAAACTTCAATGCAGGACCGCGCAGCACCATCGGCTTTTTCGTACTGAGCACCACTACCAAAATGAGCGGCACACTGACCGAACGCAAAGCAAGCAGCGGCCACAGCCCAGCATCGGGCGATGTGTGGTCGAGTGCAATAAAAATAACGGCGAAACACAAACCACCTGTGACCGCCATAGCCACAATTGACAGTGGTGTTTTCACATTGTGAATGCCAAACGCGTCGGTTACTAATGCAACTGCAAGAACTGCAACTGCCATTCCGATATACGCAACAACTCCGGGGCGTTCGCCACTTGCCAAACCCCAAGCAACGGGAACAACAGTGCCCACCAACGCGGTGATAGGCGCAACCACGGTCATTGAGCCCGACGACATTGCCTTATAGAAAGCGAGCAACCCCAGCGAACCAGCAATGCCCCCAATTGCGCTCAGCACCAAGTCGTGTGTGCTTGCAATGGGGTCACCCAAAATGGCAACGAGGCAAATGATGACGGCAAAGCTCAGACTCTGCCCTACCAAGGTCACACTGGCCGATGAAGCGGTGCGTGAAGCGCGCCCACCCGAGTAGTCGGCAATGCCATAAACCACAGCGGTGAAGAGTGCGAGGATGACAGCCACAGTGAACGAGGCTACGGTACATAGCCATGGAACATGTGAGATTAGGCAAAACAGGAATGCAAGTGTCGAGATTGTGCCTCGGCACAATGACCTTTGGGCACCAGTGCAATGAGGAACAATCAGTTTCCATCTTGAATGCCGCCAAAGACCACGGTTTCACCTTCATTGACACCGCCGACGTCTACCCCATTGGCGATATGACAAGCGGTTACGGCGCCACTGAAGAACTTCTTGGCCGCTGGCTCACCGGTCAACGCGACAATTTCATTGTGGCCACCAAGTGCTACGCCCCTACAGGCCCCAACAAGTGGGACCAAGGTAACTCGCGTAAGAACATCATTCGCGCCGCTGAAGAATCGTTGCGTCGTTTAAAGACCGACTACATCGACCTTTACCAATTGCACTTCTACGACGACCGCGTCAGCCACGATGAATCACTCAGCGCTCTCGATGACCTTGTACGTTCCGGAAAAGTGCGTTACATCGGTTGCTCCAACTATTTGGCATATCAACTTGCCACCGCCCTTGGTCGCAGTGATGTGAACAAGTGGGAACGCTTCGCCAGCGTGCAACCGCGCTACAACATGTTGTTCCGTGAAAATGAGCGTGAACTTCTTCCACTCTGCGCCGAACAAGGCCTCGCAGTCATTCCGTATAACCCACTCGCTGGCGGCTTCCTCACAGGCAAGCACCAGAAAGGTGCTCCTACAGCAGACACACGTTTCACCATTGGCGGCGGCACTGCAGAGCGCTACCAAGAGCGCTACTGGCAAGACCAAATGTTTGCCACCCTCGATGCCCTACGCGGCATTGCGGCCGAAGCCGACATGACCGTGGCTCAACTTGCCATTGCCTGGCAGTTCACTCGCCCCACCATTACTTCACCAATTATTGGAGCAAGTAAGCCAGAGCAGCTTGTTGATGCAGTTAATGCAGTTCGCACACCACTGAGTACTGAACTCACACAGCGTCTTGATGTCTTAACGCACGAGTATCGCTACGGCGACAGCGCTCGCTAATTCACACAACTAGTGGGCACGACGGGACTCGAACCCGGGACCTCTACCATGTCAAGGT
>CAIOHI010000252.1 GCA_903858075.1 uncultured Actinomycetes bacterium | reverse complement strand
GTGTGCGGGCATTAATCACATGTCGTTTTATCTTTCCTTCGTTCATGCAACAAAAATGGGAGAAGTTGATCTTTACCCTGCAATACGCCGCCGTGGTGAACGGGTTCCGTTGCCCATGCGCGGTGAGATAAACCGCAGTGATGGCGGCACTTCAGGGCTTTCAGACGCCGTGCGTTATGAAATGCTGAAACGGCTGGGTTATTTTGTGACGGAGTCAAGCGAACATTTCGCCGAGTACGTTCCTTGGTTCATCAAGTCGCATCAACCTCACCTCATTGAGGAATTCGGTATTCCTATCAATGAGTATCTGCAACGTTGTCAAACGCAAATTGCTGGTTGGGAGAGTTTGCAAACAAGACTTTTGGATCCAGAAGCACAGCTCAAGGTGCACCGCAGCATGGAGTATGGAGCTGGAATTATTCACAGTTTGGAAACCGGTGAGCAACGAGTGGTGTATGGCAATGTGCCCAATAGAGGTCTCATATCGAATCTCCCGGACGATTGTTGTGTAGAAGTTGCCTGCTCGGTAGATGCTCAAGGAATTGTTCCGCAGCCGGTGGGAAAACTTCCTCCACAATTGGCTGCATTGATACAAACAAATATCAATGTGCAGGCGCTCACAGTTGAAGCCGCATTAACTGGTTGTCGCGACCATATCTACCACGCTGCAATGCTCGATCCACGTACTGCTAGTGAACTCAACCTTCAACAAATTTGGGAATTGGTAGATGAGCTTCTCTTGGCTCATAGAGATGTACTGCCAGAAAACTTTTATGCCTAAGTCGCGTTCGTATAGAGCAGTTGCTCCGGGGCGAGTGAACCTCATTGGAGATCACACCGACTACACCGGTGGGCTGGTGTTGCCCATGGCCATCAAAATGTTCACGTCAATAGAGTTTTCATTGCAGGAAAACTATGTAGATCTGAGATCTGAATCTGAGGATGGCATTTACCGACGTGCATTGTCGGATAGAAGCGATCCTCAAACCAGTTCGTCGTGGGGGCGTTATGTTGACGCTGTTCTATCGCTCATTGAAGAACCGCAGGGGCTCACAGGTGTCATCCGCAGCACTCTTCCGATAGGTGCAGGTCTGTCGTCGTCGGCGTCATTGGAAGTGGCGCTCGCGCTCGCCTTGGGCTTTCAAGGAGATGAGTTGTCTTTAGCGCTACTCGGGCAACGTGCCGAGCACATGGCCACCCAAGTGCCGTGTGGGATTATGGATCAATTGTGTATTACCTCTGCCGTCGCAGGAACCGCAAGCCTCATTAACTGCTCTACGTATGAAGTAACACATATTCCCATTCCAGATGATGTGAAGGTGGTGGTGCGTTTCGTTACGGCTCGTCAACTAGAAGGTTCGGCGTACGCACAACGTGTTGAAGAGTGCCGAATCGCTGAACATTTTGTAGGGCCTTTGAGCGTTGCAGAGATGAGCGATGTAACGAAGATCCCCGACGCAATTGTGCGATCACGAGCCACGCATGTCATTTCTGAAAATGCCAGAGTGTCTGCCTTTGCGACAGCATTATCGGTCAGCGATTTCTCATTAGCTGGTGAAATAATGCAGGAAAGCCACAAAAGTTTGGCGGAGAATTTTGCCGTATCGGTGCCAGAGATGGATCAAGCCGTCGCTCAACTCGCGGCGACTCCAGGCGTTTACGGCGCACGCATGACAGGAGGGGGCTTTGGGGGCTGCGTGGTTGCACTATGTGAGCCCAGCGCACAGGTCGAGGGGTGGGTCGTTGAGCCCGTTGGCGCGGCCAGTCTCCAGTAATTTCCGTGTCTGTGAAGATCGCTAAGGTGAAGAAAACAGCCAAGGGGGAATCATGGGCATTTTGGGAAACTATCCGCTATTTCAGCAAGCATATTTAGTCAACAACATTGAGGAGTCAATTCAGAAGTGGTACGACTTGTTCGGTGCGGGGCCATTCTCTGTAACTGATCATCACAAGTGCGACACTTTCGATTACCGCGGCACGCCACAAGAGGCCGATGTGTCGTATGCATTTGGCTACTTGGGCGACACGATGATTCAGTTCATTGTGCAGCACAACGAGACGCCATCGATTTATCGTGACATGTACAAAAATGGTGAAGAGGGCTTCCATCATATTGCATACCTCGTGACCGATTTCCAAGCAGAGCGTCAGCGTTTGCTCGACATGGGTTTTGCGCCTGCATGTGAATTGTTTGCCGATGGCGTGAATGCCTCATACTTCGACACACGTGAAGTAACAGGTGGATTCACCGAAATTCACGGTGACCCACCGCATATTCTTGGCATCTTCGCCGAGTGGCGTCGTGCTCATGAAATTATGAAGCCAGGCGACCCACTCATCTGGCGCCGTAAAGAAGGCCGTCGTTCCACCGACAAATAACCCAAGTGTTCTCGGCGCCGTCCGTATCGTTTTTCGTTACGTTCTGCGCCGAGAAATCTCACCATCCACATGAATCGGGAAGTCATGAAGCGTGAAGTTGTAGAAGTTGTAGATGGTTTGTATTTCGGCGAAGCGCCGCGTTGGCATGAAGGTCGGCTGTGGTTCAGCGACTTTTATGAGCACGCAGTGCTTTCTGTAAGTGCAGAAGGAGATCTACGGACCGAATTGTCGATTGACGATCAGCCATCGGGGCTCGGTTGGATGCCCGACGGCTCGCTGCTCGTGGTGGGCATGACCAAGCGACAGGTGTTGCGCAGAGACACCGATGGCAAGTTGAGCGTTTGGGCCAACCTGTCTGACATTGCAACGTTTCACTGCAACGACATGGTGGTTGACGCGCAGGGCAGAGCTTACGTAGGCAACTTCGGCATGAACATCGACGAAGAGGCAGCTACACGATCAATAGAAGAAGTGTTAGCCAACCCACCGTTGGCCAAGCTTGCTTGTGTATCTCCTCAAGGAAAAGTACGTGTGGCGGCAAGTGATTTGTGTTTCCCTAACGGCTCAGTTATTACGCCTGATGGGAAAACACTCATCGTTGCAGAAACGCTTGGCTTTCGCATCGCTGCCTTCACTATTAACGCTGATGGCTCATTGTCAGATCGTCGAGTATGGGCTTCCACTGAAGGGCGCATGCCCGATGGTATTTGTCTCGATGCTGACGGCGCGGTGTGGTTCGCTAACCCGATGTCTACTGAATGCGTTCGCATTGCCGAGGGCGGCAAAGTGCTTGAGGTAATTGATACGGGTCAACTCTGTTTTGCCTGCATGCTTGGTGGCGACGACGGAAAGACTCTCTTCATGCTCACGGGTGATTCAGCTGAAGCTCATATTGCATCTTCAGCACGAACAGGACGCGTACTTTCTGCACGTGTCGATGTACCTGGCGCCGGCCGTCCATAAGGAAAGTAAGTCCTTTCTCGGTGCGAATTGTTGCGATATGCGGGACATACCGCGCCGAGAACACTTAGGGGCGGGGCCAGTGGCAGGCCACGTAATGGCCAGCTGATACTTCGTGCAACTGTGGTTCTTCTTGCGCACAGAGGTCGGTAGCCCCAGGGCAGCGCGTGCGAAAGCGGCAACCCGATGGCGGATCCATGGGTGATGGCGGTTCGCCTTCCAGCGTTGTGCGACGGGCCGCAACATTGGGGTCGGGGATAGGTACAGAACTCACCAGTGCATGCGTGTAGTGATGGCGTGGACGCGAGTACAGCTCGTCTGGCGCTGAGATTTCACATACCTTGCCGAGATACATCACCATGATGCGTGTGCTGACGGCCTTTACTACTGCGAGGTCGTGTGAAATGAAGATGAGCGTGAGGCCGTATCGCTCTTTCATGTCTTGCAGCAAATTAAGAATTTGAGCTTGAACGCTAACGTCGAGAGCAGATACTGGCTCGTCGCAAATGAGAAGCAGTGGTTCAAGAGCGAGTGAGCGCGCAATGCTGATGCGTTGACACTGGCCACCAGAAAACTCATATGAACGGCGATCGCGTACGAGTGCGGGGTCGAGACCTACCGCATTGAGTAGTTCGTCGACCTTGTTGCTGCGCCACATTTCATCGCCGCGATCCCAAATTTTAAGTGGCTCATCAACAATTTTCGCAACAGATAGACGTGGGTCAAGTGAGCTCACTGGGTCTTGAAAGATCATTTGCATTGCAGGACGAATGTCGCGCAATGCATCTTTATTGAGTGTGGTCAGTTCTTGGCCTTGAAAATTCACAGAACCGGAAGTTGGTTTGGGCAACTGCAAAATGGCTTTACCCAACGTGGACTTGCCGCAACCTGATTCGCCCACAATGGCTAACGTTTCGCCACGTTCAATGTCGAAGGAAATACCAGACACTGCACGGACGAATTTTTTGCCTCCCGCTGGAAATTCCATGGTGAGATCTTCGACACGCAAAATAATTTCTTCGCTATTGCGTAAGTGTGCTTTACCCGACCCAGCCATTAGCGCGAACCTCCAATAGGAAACCAGCAGCGATATGAGTGCCCTGGCGAAACTTCAACAAGGGGTGGTGCCTCCGCGCGACACTTGTCGGTGACGTAGGGGCAACGCGAAGCAAAGGAGCATCCTGTTTCTGGCTGCGTGGGGTCGGGAAGTCGGCCACTGATAACAGGCAAGCGCTGACCACTTGGAGTATCGAGTCGAGGAATCGACTTCATGAGTGCTTCGGTGTAGGGCATTTGCATGTTGGCAAAGAGTTGCTTAGTCGGGGCAATTTCTACAACTTCGCCGGCGTACATCACTGCAATGCGGTCGGTGTGGCCTGCCACAACTCCCAGGTCGTGGGTAACAATGACCATCGACATACCCATTTCATGGCGTAACTCACTGAGGAGTTGCATTACTTGTGCCTGAACGGTGACGTCGAGTGCCGTGGTCGGCTCATCTGCAAAAAGCAGACGAGGTCTGCACGCCAATGCAATGGCAATCATTACTCGTTGACGCATGCCCCCAGAAAGTTGAAATGGGTATTTCTCCATCACGGCTGCAGGGTCGGGGATGCGCACGCGGTTGAGAAGTTCAATGCCACGAGCAGCGGCGTCGGTCTTGCTCATTTGCAGCCGTATGCGCAAACCTTCGGTGAGTTGTGAACCAATTTTGCGCACGGGGTTAAGTGCGGTCATTGGGTCTTGGAAGATCATCGCCATTCCGGTGCCCCAATATTCACGCAATTCTTTTCGCGGTGCCTGAGAAAGATCGTGGTCGTCGTAAACGACTGTGCCGGAACGATGCGCTACGCGCTTGGGAAGAAGACCCATCGCACCACGAGAGAGAACAGTTTTCCCAGAACCTGATTCGCCCACGATGCCAAGGCTCTCGCCGTCGGCCACATCGATATCTACATTGCGAACTGCGTACAACGGCCCACGTGCGGTATCGAACGACACGGAGAAGTCGCGTAGTGACAACATTGGCGGAAGATTGCTCATATGCGTGCCTCACGTTTGTCGAGGCTCTGGCGAATAACATCACCAATTTGATTGCAGGAAATAACTGTGAGCGCAATGCAGATAATGGGGAAATACATAACGTGTGGCGTGTATTCCATATCGTTGCGCCCAGCTGCCAAAACTGCACCCCAACTATTTCCATCGGGAATGCCAACGCCAAGTAACGAAAGTGAACCTTCGGCCACGATGACCACACCAACTGCTAGGAAGGCAATTGCCATAACGGCAGGAAGAACGTTGGGCACAATGTGCTTCCACAATATGGTGGAGTTCTTGGCCCCCATCGACTTTGCTGCGGTCACAAACTCACGATTCGACCACGACAGCGTTGCCCCGCGGGCAATGCGCCCCAAGATGGGAATGATGACAATAGTGAGAGACAAAACGACTACAAATACTTGTCTCCAGCTAGAAACTGTGGAGTTCACATCGGGGGCAGTGGCAAGTACTGCTACTAGCCCAAGTGCTAACACCAAGTTGGGGATTGAGAGAATTGCACTGAAAACTACGTTGACAACTGCGTCAATTTTGCCACGCACATAACCGGAAAAGATGCCGATGAGGCTGCCGATGGCCCCACCAACGCCGACGGCAACGACAGCAACTAATAGGGTGAGGCGCGTTCCATGAAGAAGTTCCTGGAAAATATCGTAGCCATTGGTGTCTGTGCCAAAGAGGTGACCGTTAGTGAATGGCCCAACCGCTATGTCATTTTCATAAGTAGCTTTAGGGTCGCTCGAAGAAATGAGCGGATACAAGACGGCGATAAGACCGATGATGGCAAGCCAACCCATGGACAAAAGGGTGGGAATGGAATACTTGCGCAGTGACTTCACGTTGCCGAGTTTCATCGTGAGCCTCTTGTGCGTGGGTCAACTATGCCAATGAGCAAGTCGGCTGCGACGTTGAAGATGACGTAACCAATTGCGGTGATGGCGATGAAAGATTGCAAAGCAACAAATTCTTTTGTGCCAAGTGCATAGGCAATTTCGAAGCCAAAACCAGGAATGGCGAAAATATTTTCGATAACGAGAGTTCCACCAATAAGGGCTCCCATGTTCAATGCTGCAGCCGTGAGCAGGGTGACACTTGCTGGGCGAAATACATGTGTTAACAAGATGCGTGAGTCGGACAGGCCCTTTGATGCAGCCATAGTGACGTAGTCGTCTTTCAGGGCAGCAATCACATCAGTACGCAAGAGGCGGGTATAGGAAGCAGCTAAACCGAGACCCAAACTAAAACACGGAAGAACCAAGTGTTTGAAGTGTTGGAACGGGCTGTCTTTGAAGCCGATGTATTCAAGTGTGGGGAACCATTTGAGTTTGACGCCCACCACGATGATGAGGAGAAATGCGAGCGCAAAGTTAGGAACCGAAGAAGCAGTGAAGAGAGTGTTTGAGATGAAGCGGTCTGACTTTTTGCCAGCGCGGTATGCGGTAAAAATGCCGAGCGGGATGGCTACCAACAGGGCAAAGATTTGCGTGTACAACATGATGAGTAGCGAAATGGGAAGACTGCGTGTGACGTGGCTCCATAC
>CAIOHI010000251.1 GCA_903858075.1 uncultured Actinomycetes bacterium | reverse complement strand
TTGAAAGTTGCACCCATCACAAAGGCATCACCAATTTCCACCACATTGCCGCGATCAATGAACTCGCGGAACTCTTTCACCACTTTGCTGGGTTTTTCAATTGCTTTTGGCATAGACCCAATGTAGGTCACGCTGCCTATTCCGAAATGGCATCACTCTGAAGGTCGCTAAACCTGTCGATTTTACGTAACGAAGGAAATAAGAACCAAAAGAGACCAACGATGCCAACGGTGGCAATACCGCCTCCGACAACCGCAGCAGGTGCACCGAATGCTTGGGAAGCGACTCCCGACTCAAATGCACCCAGTTCGTTGGAAGCACCAATGAATACATTCTCTACAGCAAGCACGCGACCGCGCTTATCGTCGGGCGTCACCAGAGGAACAATAGAACCACGAATAAACACACTCACCATGTCGGCACCACTCAACACAATGACAGCGATGAACGCCACAAGGTAGCTACCCGTGAGACCCAATACGACTGTTGCAACACCAAATGTTGCAACGACAAAAAACAACAAGCGACCAATTTTTCGTCGAACAGGGTGAAAAGCCAAGAATATCGCAACACCAGCAGCACCAATGCCGGCTGCAGCACGTAGCCAGCCATAGGCAACATCGCCAACGTTCAAACGCTCTTCAGCAATAACAGGAAGCAGCGCAATGGCCCCACCAAAGAGAACCGCAAAGAGGTCAAGCGATATAGCCGCCAGCAAAATAGGAGTGCGACGAATGAACCGCAAACCTTCTAGTGCATCATGCAGCGTTGGTCGCTCGCGATTTTCTTCCGTTGCTGCTTGACCCGTTTTCACTCGCATCAAACTCAGTAAACCAATACATATAAGACCCGACGCCACCGCGTATGCCACCCATGGGTCAACGCTGTACAACAGCCCCGATGAAGCTGGACCAAGAATGGCTGCTCCGGTCCATGTTGCAGACGACAGTGCAACAACGGCTGGCAAACCACCAGGTGGCGCAACCATTGGCCAAATGGAACGTGCTGCAGGTGCAATGAAGGCGCGCGATACTCCATAGAGAAAAGTAATGAAGAAGATGGGCGCAACAGCGGTGGGATTTGTACGGGCATAAAACATGAGTGCGAGAGCTGAAACGAGTTCGCCAACAATTCCAATCATGGCTACTTTTTTGCGTTGGAATCTGTCGGCCACCATTCCCGTTACCAAAACAAGAAATGCCGCTGGTAAAAACTCAACGAGGCCAATCCAGCCAATATCAATTTCACGCCCGGTAATGTCGTACACCTGCTTGCCAAGAGCCGCAGCTTGCAGCATGAGCCCCGTATACAGCGCAGTTGAGTAAATGAGCATGTTGCGCACAGCAGGTACGCGAACAACATCGCGAGTGGTTAACTCTGGGGGCGTCGATGGAGAAACAGCACTTGACACGGTCTTGGCAGACTAGCGGGTAGGCGCAACGTGCTAGAACTTTTCTATGGGGAACATTGCTCAAGAAACACGCTGGCTCGATGCAACTGCACAAGCAGCACTGGTACGAAATAAAGAAGTCACCGCAAGTGAACTCGCTGAAGCCGCCATCACACGCAATGAACAAATAAACCCTGCCATCAACGCAGTCAATATTCTGTGGTTCAACCATGGTCGCGAACTTGCCAAGCAAGTAGACGCAACAAACCCCACTACCCCGTTCGCTGGTGTTCCTTTTTTACTCAAAGATCTACACACCATGTACGAGGGTCAACATATTTCTCAAGGAAACAAAGCGCTCAAAGAAGCAAACTACATTGCAACTTCAGATACCACATTGGTGTCGCGCTTCAAACAACAGCATCTCATTTTTCTTGGCCGTACTAATTCACCCGAGTTCGGCAGCTTGCCCGTTACTGAACCCGAAGCATGGGGAGCAACACGCAACCCTTGGAACACAAACTTCACTCCTGGTGGCTCTAGTGGAGGTGCAGCTGCAGCAGTTGCATCGGGCATGGTTCCTATTGCACATGCCAGCGATGGCGGCGGTTCTATTCGCGTTCCTGCTTCATGCTCTGGTCTCGTTGGTTTAAAAGTTTCACAAGGCCGCATCTCGGTCGGCCCCTCGCGGTTGGAAACAAACCTCGGCGTTGAGCTTGCTGTTTCACGTAGCGTGCGCGACATTGCAGCATTACTCGACGCGGTGCACGGCCCCGGCGTGGGCGACACGGTTATTGCTCCACCACCACTTCGCCCCTATGTAAATGAACTCACCACACACCCCGGCAAACTGCGCATTGGGTTTGTGCAATCGCATTTCAATGGCAGCCCCATTCACTCAGAGTGCGCAACTGCCGTCAACGATGCTGCACACTTACTTGAATCACTCGGGCACCACGTTGAACTCGCTTTCCCTGCTGCAATTAATGACCCCAAGGCAGGCGGCCGATTCATGACTCTGTGGTCAACAAATATGGCTACAAGCCGGCAAAGCATTTCTGCCATGTTGGGCCGTGAAGTAACAACTAACGACATTGAGTTAGTGAACTGGGTGATGGCCGAGTATTCATCGAAGGTGAGTGCGCTCGACTACGCACTCGCCATTAATGAAAGCGGTGTGTATCGGCGTGCCGTACAGCAATGGTGGGAAGACGGTTGGGATATTTTGCTCACGCCAACACTCGCTGCCCCGCCACTTGCTATTGGTGTTTCAGCAAACAACCCAAATGACCCCATGGCACCGCTCAAAATTGCTGGCGAATGGATGGGCTTCACCGCACAGTTCAACACCACTGGACAACCTGCCATCAGCTTGCCACTCCACATGACCGCCGACGGATTACCCGTGGGCGTACAACTCGTTGGCGCTTATGGCCGCGAAGACATTCTCATTGCGCTTGCAGCTCAAATTGAAGCCGTTGCGCCGTGGGCAGACCTCAAACCAAGTATTTAACGCGCAGTCCAGCCGCCATCTACAACAACATTCTGACCCGTCATAAAACTTGACGCGTCGCTTGCCAAAAAGAGCAGCGCACCATCAAGTTCGTGAGCAAAACCCATTCGCGGCATCGGTGAGTTTGTAGTGATGTAGCGCTGGCTTCCTTCATCGCTTTCCGTCCCTGCCGTCATTTCTGTTTCAAACCAACCTGGGCACAGTGAATTCACACGAATACCTTTACGTGCCCACTGCAAAGCAAGTTCACGCGTCATGTTGATGACCGCACCTTTACTTGCCGAATAGTTTGCTTGCTTAATAGGGGTTGCACCTACAAGACCGAGCATGGAAGCAATGTTCACTACGCATCCGCTTTTGCGTTCCACCATTCCTACGCCTGCCAATTTGCAGAGGTGCCACACGCCAACAGTGTTCACCTGCAACACATCTTCAAATGTTTCTAAGGTTTCCACTTCAATTCCACCAGTGCGTGAAATACCAGCATTGTTCACCAACACATCAATGCGACCGAAATGTTTTTCCACCGTGGCAACAAGATGCTCACGATCTTTTGCAATTCCTACATCGCCAGGTACTGCAAGTGCACCCGGCAGCTCTGCCGCAAGAGCTTCAAGCCGATCAGCGCGCCGCGCAGAAATTGCAACCTGAGCACCTACAGCGTGAAGCACTTTGGCAAAGCGCACGCCTAGACCCGAAGAGGCCCCGGTTACTAAGGCAACTTTGCCATCGAGGCGAAATTGTGAGAGCGGGTCAAGGGCACGGGGGTCAAACTGGTCTGGCACGGTTACTACGATGACAGATATGGAAACCTCTGACACAGTTTTACGGCCAATGGTGCTCCTCGTACATGGTGCATGGCACGGCGCATGGTGCTGGGCCGCACTGCAAAGTGAGCTCGATCAGCACGGTATTGCGTCTCTAGCCATCGATTTACCTGGTCATGGGGCTTCTACATTGCCACTTTCCGATATGCATGGCGACGCCCAACATGTTGCCGACGTCGCCTGCAAAATAGGCAGACCCGTGGTGCTTGTGGGCCACTCATATGGTGGCGGGGTCATTGGTGAAGCCGCACACATTTTGCGCAACTCAACAACTGCTCCTGTGCAACACCTGTTGTATCTCACTGCATTTTGCCTCGATGAAGGCGAAAGCGTGGGCGGTCTTGCCGCATCACTTCCCATAGAAAATGCTCTACTCAATGCTGCAATTTTGCCCGGGCCCGACGGCGCTAGTGGTGGAACGCTTGTTCTTGACTGCACCAAAGCTCACGACGCGCTCTACGGCTGCTGCCCCACCAATGTGAGCGATGCTGCTATCGCACGGCTCTCACCACAGCCCATGGCAACTTTTGGTCAGCCAGCAACTGGAGCACCTTGGAAAACAATTCCCAGCACGTACGTAGTGTGCGAGCAAGACCAAGCCATTCACCCCAACCATCAACGCATCATGGCCAAGCGGTGCGGCACTGTGCTGAGCCTCAACACCGACCATTCACCATTTATTTCCATGACAACTAGTACCGCAGACATCATCACGAATATTGTGCTCTCATGAAAGTTCGCATTGGTTATGGCCTCGGTGTGCGGACACACCTCAACGACACTTCATTTTTTGATGTTGTCGATGCCCTTGAAGACTTAAAGTACGACAGTCTGTGGGTCAGTGAACGTATCGGCGCAGAAGCACCCGACCCAGTAGTAGCAATGTCAGTCGCCGCTGCACGCACGAAGAAATTGAAATTTGGCATGAGCGTCATGGTGCTACCTGGACGCAATCCTGTTCTTCTCGCCAAACAGCTCGCCACGCTCGATCGCATGTCGAATGGCCGCTTACTCCCTGCCTTTGGTTTAGGAGTTGCCGATGTTGCAGAGCAGCAAGCATTCGGAGTGGAACGCACCACCCGCGCAAAATTATTTAATGAAACTCTTGAAGTGGTGCGCAAGTGCTGGACCGATGAGTTGGTCAACCACGATGGGGAATTTTTTCAACTCAACAACTTACGAGTGTTACCAAAGCCTCAACAGCAACCGCCCGAGGTATGGCTTGGCGGTATTGCCCCAAGCGAACTGAAGCGCGTTGCTCGTACCGCCGACGGGTGGTTGCCCTCGTTTGTCACCCCGGCCGATGGCGAGGCGGGTTGGTCCACTATTACCGAACACGCAAAAGAGCACAACCGCAGCATTGACCCAGAACATTTCGGAGTGCTTATTCCCTACGCCTTAGGCGAAGTTCCCAACGCACTCATAGCGGGGCTGGCTGCACGCCGACCCGATTTAGTCGACCCCAGCGTGCTTGTTCCAAATAGCTGGGACGCACTCACCAAAATGATTCAAGAATTCATTTCCATAGGTGCGAGCAAGTTTGTTGTATTGCCTATTGTGGAACCCACTAGCGCTACACATTGGATCAGCCATCTTGAAGAAGCCTCTCGCATACTTTTGCCACTACAAAACTAGTTTTATCTCCGCGGTTGCCGTTCTCACCTGCATCAGCCTTGGTGTCGGTGTGCTGTCAGTCGGCGCAATGAACTCTGTGGCAAAGAAAGATGTGCGCCCTGAGGCGCTCATTGTGGGTGATTCGGTGATGGCCGTGCTGGGTGTTTTTGACGCAGCGCTCAAGGAGCTCAGTAAGAAACATCCAGTTATTTATGCGGCCGAGCCATGTCAGTTGCTTACACACTCTGGCTGTATTCCCGAGACAAAAGAAAGCGCACTTGAACGATTCAAAAATGCACGAGGAAAATTCAGTGATGTCATCATCGTTGCTACTGGCTACAACGAATTCAGTGATGAAGTTTTCATCGATGCCACTAAAAAGTTTCGTGACGAAGCCAAAAAGCAAAAAGTGTCCATCATTTGGCTTACCTACCGTGAAAATGGAAATGTCACTGAAAAATCGAAACGCTTTAATGCCATCTTGCGTCGAGTCGCTAAATCTGACCCGAAGTTCTTCCTCTACGACTGGAACGAATTCTCACTGGGAAAATTGAGTTGGTTTAGTGGCGATCGCATTCACATGAGCCGTGGGGGCGGCACAAACTTGGCACGTTATTTAGGTAAGGCAATTGGCGAAGTCATTGATATTCGTCGTTCACGGGGCACAACAACCACGACGTCAACAACGACGTCGACCACTACAACTGTGGTGGCAGAAACCACCACCACTTCCCTACTTGCGGGGTGATTGAACAAAACGGTCGGGAGCAAATGCTGGCTCGACCATCAACTTCTGATTCCAGTCGTGGGTGAGGCGACGATGCGCAATACGCCAATCGCCGTTACGCAATTCAAAAGTGTCGAAATACCGGCCTGCAAAATTTTCCAGGTACTCACCACCGTCGTTGCTGCACCGATGCCACGCCAACACTTGCGTTTCAGCTTCTGCTGTGGTGAGCGAAGTAAAGCTAAACACGGTGTCAGAAGGAAAATGCTTTGTTGCAATGGCATACCCACGCAAACTGGTTGTCGCATGCTTTGCAAAGTCTGCACCCAGACCTTTAAATGATCCGTAGTCTGCGGTGCCATCGGCGTGGAATGCTGAAGCAACAAGTTCCGGGTCGCAACGGTCAATGCCAAGGCAATAGTTCAAAATACAACGGCGCATCGCGCGCTCTGCTGCAATAGCTGCTTCTGGAGACAATGGACCATTGAGTTCTTGAGGTGTCGTCATAGAAGCGAACTGTAGTTCACCCAATTGTGTTGCTGATGATCAGCACAGCGGTGACCCCAGCTGCCGCCAGGCGATACCAACCAAACCGCGCAAGTGGGCGTGCCGACAAGTACCGCACCAGCCATTTCACAGCAAAAATTGCGGTAATAAAAGCCACTACCGCGCCCAAGATGGGAGTTCCCCAGCCGTAAGCATCGACCAATTCGCCACCATTTTTTGCCAAGTCAAGTGCGGTCGCCGCCGTCAATGTTGCAAGTCCTAATAAGAAACTGAACTCCAAAGCAGCAGCCATTGAACACCCCACCAGAAGCGCCGCAACAATAGTGATGAGGCTTCTGCTGACCCCGGGCCACATTGCCAACGCCTGTGCAACACCAATGATGAATGCATTCTTCATGGTGATGTCGGCAATATTGCGGGTGCCATGTACTGGCTTCCACCACAAAAGGAAAGCACCACCCACTGCCCAAGCAGCAACAATCGCCCACGGAGTAAACAACTTGTCTTTAATACTGTCCCCAAAGGCAACTCCTATGACTGCCGCAGGAAGAAATGCGCAGGCAAGCAACGTCAAGATGCTGCGGCCTTCCGCATCTTTGCCAACAATGCCTTTCGCCATGCTGACAATGCGCATGCGATACAAGGCGACAACCGCCAAAATGGCGCCAAGTTGTATGGCAATGGCGTAGGTATCGGCCGCAACTTTTCCAGCTTCGTCACCGAGGCCCAAAAGATGTTGAGTAACAAGAAGATGCCCCGTTGAAGAGATAGGCAAGAACTCTGTTATGCCCTCGACGATGCCGAGGACAACGGCGTCAAGAATCGAAAGAGGCGTCATACGTGTTACCGAGAGTACCAACGCTGACAGTAAGTAATGGGACTAAGTGATTACTGAGTCAGTCTTTTTCTTGGTATGCCTTCATTGACGCCATTCCAAACAAAATGGCACCGGTGAAAACAACGAAGAAGATGACAGCACCAAAACCAAAAAGTGTCGCTTCAGACATTTACTTACTCCTTTGGCCGGCAAGAATGAATGCGCCAAGCGCGAGAATTGATGGAACCCACACTCCAACGTAAATGCCGTTGAGTTTGTCGCTTTGATCATCTCCTGCAAAATACAGAGAAATACTTAACGCCAAACTGGCCGCAGCAGATAGCAATACAGAAACTTGCAAAAT
>CAIOHI010000250.1 GCA_903858075.1 uncultured Actinomycetes bacterium | reverse complement strand
GACAACAAGTTATTGGCACAACAAGCAAGTTGTATCGGTATCGGCGCCATGAAGGGGCACAGACTCGCATCTTGACAAATGAACTGACCAGATTTGAGGAAGAACTTTCTTTTTATTCGCAGATGTATCGGGCAGCCAAAGAGCGTCAATGGTCGTCAGCACAGCGCCATGCACAACGAGCAACAGTGATTCGGTTGCATCTCCTACTTCAGGTGATCAATCGTGCGACTCATCTACATTTCGTCTCAGCAGCAAAAGCGATGTGTCTTATGTTTCGGAGCACGAAACACTCGCACGCTTCAAGCAACTGACTTAGTAGAGGAATTCTCAGTGTTCATCCGACGAGAATTGCGTAGGAACAAATAACCCAGGCACTGCCGCCAATTAAGCCGAGAAGAACATCACCAACACGGCCTTTGCTTTGCGATGCGACTGCAATGACATAGACCGGAAGAAGACACATTGCATACCGACTGGGTGGTCCGAAAAGGACTCCAGAAAGGAATACCGTTCCGATATTGAAAACTGGTGCACTCACAAAACCGGCAAGACCAGCAAAGAGACTCAGTGATGCAATGTCATTGCCTTTTCGTGCTCGCATTGCAGTTGCAATGAGTGCCCCAACAAGCAATGGGATTGCGAGAGATCTCATTAGCGATACGTATTGATTTAAAAACCTTCCACTGTCAAAACCCATACCGGGTGGAAACCAGGCGAGCAAATTTCCTGGATCGAGGAGAATTTTCAGTGGCGGAATTCCGTCATATTTGAAGAATTTGTTCTGTGGAATAATTTCTGGGTTGATTGTCGCTCGCATGCCTTGAATAACTGTCCATGCTCCCGATGTAAGTGCGCCGGTGACAAACATCAACAACGGGGCTTTAACCAGAGGTAGCCGTCTCTGCTCGGATTGTTTTTGCAAGAGGGCATCAACAACTAACCATGCCACCACCGCTAAAAGCATCAGAAGATTTGTCAGTTTTGTTAACCCAACAACTCCTCCAACAAGAATTAACCATCGTGCACTGAGCAGACCATTTTTCCAGCGAATTGCAGCCAGCAGCGCACCACCACCCGCCAACATGCCAATTGAATCGGGATTCACAGTTGATGCAGAATGCAGTGCTCCCGGCATGGTTAGCAAAAGTCCAAGACCCGCAAGCAATGGAAACGGTCGTACGCCCATTTGACGACCAGCAGCGAAACATGCAACGAAACCAAATCCGAAGAGCAATGCACTCATGAGGCGAGCTCCAACAAGCGTGCCATCAAAAATGCCCAAACCGCTCAATGTTCGACCTGAGATGCCAGAAAGGATGTAATACACCGGTGGATGTGGTGCGGCTGTCTGCCAACCATCATCACGAAACGCCATGGGGTCAAAAGTGGCGGAATCACATGGGGGCTCGCGGAAGGGCAAATCTATGCCGCGGCATGCTTCTTCACGCATCGCATCTTGGCCAAGTTTGTCACCAATTTCAGGAACGTGTCCGCTTGTGATCTGGAGGGCGTAGTCAAGATGTCGAAGTTCATCGATTGGTGAGAACTGTGTGTACTGAACAATGTGAATGAAAGCAGGGATGAAGGCAAGCAGGAAAGCAATGAGATAAGGAGCCAAGGTCTTCGGTG
>CAIOHI010000249.1 GCA_903858075.1 uncultured Actinomycetes bacterium | reverse complement strand
GGGTATCGGGGTAGATGTTGCCGCGCTGAGAAATATCAACAATGACCTCATTGGTCGTGCAAGTGCGCTCAGTGAAACATTGCTTGCAGTAGTTGGGCGACCCATCAACTTCAATTCACCTACGCAGTTGCAAGAGGTGTTGTACAAAGATCGCCAACTAACACCTGGCAAGAAAACAAAAACAGGGTTTAGTACCGACGCCGCAACCTTAGAAAAGCTCCGTGGGGAATGGCCAGAATTCATTAATCCACTTCTTGAGTATCGCGAAGTAGAGAAATTGCGCGGCACCTATGGGCAAGGTTTACTTGATGCTGTTCAAAAAGATGAACGCATTCATGCCACATTTCAGCAAGCTGTGGCGCGTACAGGGCGGCTGAGCAGCGAGAATCCGAATTTGCACAACATTCCGGTGCGTTCCGAATCGGGTCGAATATTTCGTACAGCATTCGTTGCGCGCGCTGGGTGTGAACTGATGGTGGCTGACTATAACCAAATTGAATTGCGGTGTATTGCTCACCTCGCAAATGATCCGGGTCTTATTCAGTCATTTATTGACGGAATAGATATTCACAACGCCACAGCTGCGCGAGTGTTCGGTGTCGACCCGAAAAAAGTGACGCACGATCAACGCTCGCAAGCAAAAATGGTGTCCTACGGGCTTGCCTACGGCATGGAGGCTTACGGTTTATCGCAGCGTTTAGCTATTGGGGTTGAAGAGGCAACAGGAATACTCAATGCTTATTTCGATGCGTTCCCAGCCGTACGCCAGTACATGGACGACACGGTTGTTGAGGCGCGCAAAAACGAAGGGACAGTGACCCTTTTTGGCCGTCGTCGTCCTATTCCAGAATTGCGCAGCGATAACTTCCGCGTGCGACAAGCCGGTGAACGTCAGGCAATGAACGCGGGTATTCAAGGTCTCGCTGCCGACATTTTCAAAGTTGCATTGGTGAGAATTGACGAAGCTTTAGAAAAGGGAAATTTTGAAAGTCGGCTTGTGCTTCAGGTCCACGATGAAGTGATAGTTGAAGCACCCAGCGCTGAAAAAGAAATAGTCAATGAACTCGTGCTCAACATCATGTGTCACGCCACGGAACTGAAAGTTCCTCTTGAAGTGAATTCAGCATGGGGTCATACGTGGTCTGAGGCGAAGTAGATGACCGACCATTGGTTCGAGCCCATTGCAGATCATTTGGGCTCCGCTTACTTGAGGTATTCCTTCACCAAGGGAACGCGCCAAGAAATTGATTTCATCATGTCTGAAGTGCATCTCGTGCCCGGAATGCGGGTGCTCGACGTGGGCTGTGGACCTGGTCGACATGCCTTAGAGCTGGCACGGCGGGGTATTGAAGTGGTGGGAATCGATATTTCTGAGACATTTATTGACCTTGCTTCACAAGCCGCGGAAAGTGAAGGTTTGTCTGGTCTGGTGTCGTTCCACAGACATGATGCTCGCCTCATTCCTTTGCTCGAGGGCTCTCGCGGGGCCTTCGACGTGGTCATCTGCCTATGCCAGGGTGCGTTTGGGCTCATGCGTCAAAACAGTGAAGATGAGCTGGTGTTGAAGGGCATGGCTGAATCTTTAAATTCCGATGGAACCCTTGTGCTGTCTGCCTTTAATGCCTACTTTGCGGTGAAATACCACACGGAGGCCCAGTTCGATGCCGACGCAGGTGTGTCGTCCGAGTTGACAGAAATTCGTAATCCACAAGGTGAAACGAAAGAAGTTTCACTGCATACCGGGTGCTACACGCCTCGTGAATTGCGCTTGCTGTGTCGAGAGGCTGGGTTAGACCAAATTCGGGTTTTTGCCGCCGAACCAGGGGACTATGGGCATGCGCCTCCGAGCACGGAAACCGCGGAGTTTCTTGTTTTTGCTTCTCGGTGATAGGTTTTCATAGTCCTATCCACCGATCACCGTCCCTTTTGAAAGCGAATTCCCCGTTGTCCGACACCACTATCTCTTCTGCTCCCTTTGGCACCTACGACGCAGAAGGTAACTACACCCCACGTCAAATCACTTCAAGCGACACATCTTTCGCCGATGCCATTGCAGGCACCATGGTCGAACTCAAAGATGGCCAGCTCGTTTCCGGAACGGTTGTCAAAATCGACCGCGATGAAGTGTTGTTGGAAATTGGGTACAAAACCGAGGGCGTTATTCCTTCGCGTGAACTCTCTATTCGTAACGATGTCGACCCAAGTGAAATTGTTTCCCTTGGTGAGCGCATTGAAGCATTGGTATTAACCCTCGAAGACAAAGAGGGTCGTTTGTTGCTTTCCAAGAAGCGTGCTCAGTACGAGCGTGCCTGGGGCGACATCGAAAAAGTTAAAGAAGTCGACGGCATGGTTGAAGGTCTCGTTATTGAAGTCGTCAAGGGC
>CAIOHI010000248.1 GCA_903858075.1 uncultured Actinomycetes bacterium | reverse complement strand
TGTTGGCACCACATTTGAAAACAGCAGCAGGGAAGAAGGCCGCGTTGTTTGGTGGTGTAGTGGCTGTGCTGCTTGCGCCATTCATGCCGATTGGGTTACCTATTTTGGTTTCAGCATTGGGCATGTTGTTTGGTCTGAAGCCTCAGGGTGCTGTGGCGAATAAAGCCGATGAAAGTGATGACACGCCATGACGTGGACATTCATTTTCACTCTTGCGGCGTGCGCATACGGTTTGAAGTTGTTAGGCGCTGTGATTATTGGTCACCGCACAATGCCAGAACCACTGCAACGGTGCTTGTTGTTAATCCCGGCAGCACTGCTTGCGGGTCTCATTACAAAAGACACATTCACTACGGCGCAGAGTTACGCAATAGATGCGCGTGCTGCCGGTTTGGCAGTTGCAGTGCTTGCCACATGGCGAAAGATGCCATTTGTCGTGGTGATACTTGTGGGCGTGGGAACCACAGCCCTCATTCGCCTCTTCGTGTGAGTATTCATGACTCACCGAACAAGTAGTCTTCAAACCGTATGAGTGAAGTAAAACTTAAGAAGAAAAGAAGTCGAAATGGGCCATTTCTTCGATGGGCTGGCGGGAAGCGCCGTCTTGCGCCATTAGTTCTTGAACTTGTGGAGGATTCTATTGATGAAGGTTCGGGTCGATTTATTGACCCGTTCCTAGGCGGGGGGGCGGTCCCATTTGCTATTGCAGCAAATGATTCTCTCTCGGCTCCTTTATTGATTTCGGACATAAACAAAGTTCTCATTGATGCGTATCTTTGTGTTCAGTCCATGGACCAGCATTTCGTGAATGAGTTAGAGAGAATTCAGCACGACTTCGATATCAAAGAGGATAATCAAGAAGAGGTATATCTTGAACTTAGGAACAAGTTCAATACTTCTCGTGGTAGTGATGAAGTATTGCAAGCGGCCAGATTTGTAGCACTCAATACAACTAGTTTTAATGGCCTTTGGAGAGAAAACTTGGCGGGTGAGTACAACGTTCCGTACGGTCGAATTACAGAACCTAGAATTTTAGATTGGGAGGGCTTGAACGCAAGCCAAAAGAAGCTTGAGAAAGCAAAGATCTCCTGTTCTGGTTTCACTGAAGCTCTGACTGTTGCGAAATCCGGTGATGTTGTATTCCTAGATCCACCGTATCTACCATTGTCGGTAACCTCGTCCTTTTCTTCGTACCATGGCTCCGGGTTTTCGATCAATGAGCATCAGCTGCTGGCTAAGGAAATCTGTCGTCTTGTAGATCTTGGCGCTGAAGTTATTCTGTGCAATTCACTTTCTCCAGCGACTATTGAAATCTACGGGTCGGCAGGGTTGTGCCTCAAAAGCCATTTTGTTGGTCGTTCGATTGCAGCTGATGGTGAAAAACGAGAGAATGTTGAGGAGATAATTGCGACATCATTTGACATATCTGAAGATTTGCTCGATGATTTTGGTTTATGTGAACTGAAAAGTGAGGTGACGAAATGAGTAATTACTCGGTAGAAATTGCAGGGGTAAGTTTGTCTGAACTGTTTCAAAACTCGGGTCGATTTCTAATACCTCGATATCAACGTCCCTATTCTTGGCGAGAGAAGGAATGGCAAGACCTCGCAGACGATTTGATTTCTCATTGGAAGAGCCAATTGGAATTTAAGAGTGATTATGCAATGGGTGAGATACGTTTGGAGCGTCCTGAAAGCTCGGGTGGCCCTTATCTTGTGGCAGACGGGCAGCAACGTGTTGTCACCTTTGCGATTTTGTTATCTGCGATGATGCGTGTTCTAAGGCATGAGTTAAACCAAAATCAAGTGGACGACCGCTCGTACTTGTTCGACGATGTACCCAGCCCAACTGGTAATGATACTTCTCCAAGAATTTCTGATCAGAATGATTCTGTCACCGGAGTCTTATCTCATATATTTACTTCGCCTCCTATTGACACGGTCTCAATGGCACCGCACGAAAGGGCGTATAAGTGGTTCGTTGAAAAATTGAGAACAGATTTTGGGTCCGACCATGAGGCTCTCCTCAAATTTAGATTTCACGTTTTAGAAAAACTGCGATTTACAAGAACTATTTCTGGGCCGGGCACTGGGCAACAGGCCTTTGCGCGCGCTAATCATCGTGGTAGAAAACTAGATGACGCAGATCTCGTTAAGTTTTTACTGTTGAATGAGTCAAACCACGGACACGACGCTCAATTGGTCTGGGAGAATTGGCGGGAGTTCACCGATTTATGCCGGGATGCTCGAGTGCCCGAAGTTAAGGCACTCGGCCTTTGGGCTGCAACAGACCTTGCAGAGGATGCAAATCCTGTGAGAAAGGCTGATGCTCGTGATTTGATTAGTGCCGCTGCGAAAAGTGCTAAAGCCAACAATGGTGTTGCTCAATTGACTGCTCAATTGATTGCATTCATGATGTCGTACAAGCGCGTTAGCGAAGGTCTAAACAGTGGCGGTGAATTTTCGGCGAATTACCATAATGTCAGTCATTCGCCAACTTTGAGAAAACTAAAGCAGTTGACGTATCTTGCGCATGTCTGTCGCCACATGTCTTTAAGTGATCGAGAGATTGTTGCGGAAGCAATAGAGAATACAATTGTCGTAGCCGCCTACGCTAAGGCATTTCCACCTGAAGTTGAGAAACTAGTGAATCGTGTACGCAGTCATTGGCGTGGATGTGGTGGTAGCGGCGAGGAAGATTTTCAAATCGGTCTAGGCCTGTTGAGGCATTTTAGAAATGAGCACGCCGCTAAATTTGCGAAGGCAATTCGACATAATTCTGAATCTGCATTGCCTCCGAGGGGTGCTTACACTGCGTTGGCATATGTGGAGGCCTATCTAAATAGTGGGAATAATTCCACTCCTCGAGGGAAAATTGATTTCCCTGGGACTTTGGAACACATACTTCCCCAGACTTTAACTCCAGAGATTTTAGAATCTTACGGAGTCGGGGAAGAAGCTTCTGTTGATCGATATCGAATTGGCAACATGGCGTTGCTTGCTGGGCCTCAGAATTCGGTGAACAGTAATAAGCCTTTTGCAGAAAAAGTCTTAATGTTTAGTGGCTCAACTTTTTTGAGCACACAAATGATTGTTAAATCTTTTGCAAATCACGGAACATTTCTGACCCAGGCATCCTCTGTATTGCCCCCAACAGATAGTTGGAATCGGGGCGCATTGGAGACTAGAGGGAAAGGCATCCACGAACTTTTGTGTAAATGCCTAGATATTCAGTTAATCGAACCAGGTGACTACGTTTTCTCGCCAATTGAAAATGAACATCAAATTGATAATCGAATTCCACAGGCCGATGATCCAAACTTGATGCTCCAATTCCTAAAGATTGTGAACGACGGAAATGAAAGTAGCTCCGATATAGCTGTAGCAGCTTCAGCTGAATCGCGGCAGGTGTCATATTATTTGACTGCTCTAGCAATATTGGGGCTGGTCGAATCTGATGAAGGTGCATGGCAAGCAACAGAAGAAGGTATTGAGCTGTTATCTAGAGAAGATATAGACGTAGCCATGAAGCAGGCAATCATGGATTCTCCTCTAATGATTTCATGGGCAGCTCTCGAGACCTCAGCACAAAAGGGCGCATTTTTGGCGAACCATGACCTTTCAGGAGCAACAATTAGTCGAAGAAAGGTAACCCTCGACGCTTGGGTCGCATGGTGTGCAGGGATAAGCAATAATGAGACTTAGGCCACTTCGGCGAGAGTTTTAGGAGTTCGCAGGTCGCACTTGCTCATCTGCGAGAATGTGATGTGAGTTCGTCCACACTTCTGCTCGTCCTCGACTTGGTCGGTATTGCAGTATTTGCATTATCGGGTGGACTTGTCGGCGTAGAAAAGAAACTCGACATTTTCGGAGTCCTTGCCATCGCCGCGACTTCTGCCTTGGGTGGCGGAATCATTCGAGATGTTTTGCTCGGCCTGGCTCCACCAGCCACATTTACAGATGCGCGATATCTGTTCGTTCCACTTGTGTGTGGTGTATTCGTTTTCTACGTTCATCCGGCAGTGGCGCGTTTACATAAACCTTTAATCGTTCTTGACGCTGCAGGTCTTGGTCTATTTGCCGTAGCGGGCGCTAAGAAAGCGCTAGATGCCGGACTGAATGCTCCTGCATCTGTAGGAATTGGAATGTTGACCGCAATTGGCGGTGGCGTACTGCGTGATCTTTTGGTGAGTGAAATTCCCACTGTGCTTCACAGAGAGATATACGCAACAGCGGCTGTAGCGGGCGCAATTGTTGTGGTGGTGGGAGATTCTTTAGATCTGAATTCAACAGCGATAGTCGTTGTAGGTGCCATCGTTACTTTCGCTATTCGAGTGATCTCGAAATGGCGAGGATGGTCGGCTCCGCGTCCCGCTTAGGGTCGCACCGTTACGCGGCTTAAGCGAATGTTTCCTCTGAAATCTGGAAATATGCAGATTTGTGTAATCGAACAAGAAGATAGAAAAATGCTCCGAGTATTGATGCGGTGATAGCAACCTGTGCGATCTCATGAAGAGACGATGTCCAAGTTTCGCTTACTAAAACCGATGAAAGAAAGATTGCGGAGAGCACGTTTAACAGTAGGCAGATTAATGCCAAAGTCTCGTCACCAAAAAGTCGTTTCTTTATGTTTACTTTTCCATTTTTGTCATTCTGTGAAAGTGGGGCATAGATAACCGGAGCAGACGACACGAAATGCGGACCAGTCATTTCGCGAATCTTTTTTGAATAGTGCTCTTTCCAAGCTCGGTATCTAAACAATTTTGTAGTAGCGGCGGTTGACCAAATTGTTAAACCAATAGTTGCGCCAAGATTCTTTGCCGAAAGAGTAAAGATTGCGTTCGTATCACCTTTTTCAATAACTGTGGAAATGACCAGTGCAAATGCGCCGACGGTGCCGACGGCAAGCTGCAACTGTTTTGCCTCTGTGTGGCGCATATTGTCCATCGTGTCATTCAGGAAAAAGTC
>CAIOHI010000247.1 GCA_903858075.1 uncultured Actinomycetes bacterium | reverse complement strand
TCAACATCTGATTGCGCCATCACTGCCCCCTTATATATAGGCCACGGCGAATCCCCCGATACGCCTTCCCTAGTCTCTCAGATCTCAAGCGCCTCCTCAACATGGGCTAACTTCACAGGCATGGCAGGAAAATCAATGCCGCGCAAAAACCGCGCCACTCCAGACGAGGCCCGTGAACGGCTCGTCAACGCCACCATTGAACTCTTGAAAACTGAGCCCATTCCCAAGGTCACCACTCGCCGCATTGCAGAGGTATCGGGTCTCAGTCTCATGGCCATCGCCCGCAACTTCGGCGACCAAGAGGGTCTCTTTTCGGCGGCCTTCAAAGAACTGGTACGGCGCCACGTTGAGGAGATGGAGCTGCACCCCAATGCCGCGGAACTGTTTGAGCCCAACCTTGTGATGCGCACGAAACTTTTGGCGTGGTTGCTTCTGAACTCTGCAGACCCCAAGAACTTTCTTCCCGATGTTTCAACACCTCTCATGCAACGCTTGGAAGAACGACAATCATTGGTAACTACAGCATCACCGCGCGCACAAAAAGCTCTGAACGAGTTCATTGCAGTTGCCGGAGAAGGTTTCATCATCTTCAACGAAACACACCGCTACGACGAGAATGCGCTATCGGATGTTGTACAACTGGTATCCACTATCCGCACCATGCTGCCCGACATTGAAAAACACTTAGGTTGGGTTTAGTAATCTTTTATTATTGATTTTGTTACCATTCTGGAAAACGGCTTTCGGTAAAGGTGACCTAATAAAGCACCCACCTTCTTTACGGTGCAGTAAGCCTTTGCGAAATCATCGCTAAAACTTTGTCGAGCGCAGCATTCAGTACTTCAACTTCTTCTGCAGAGAAGCTGCTGATCTGCTGCGTTGCATGTACTGAAATGCGTTCAATTGCTTGATCGGCAATTTTTCTCCCCTGTGGAGTGAGTCGCACCAGCGAACTGCGTCGGTCATTTGGGTCGTTCTGTCGAATGATGTGACCCATTTTTTCAAGTTGTGTCAGACGGTGAGTAAGGCCACTCGGCGACACCAATGCTGCAGATGCAATTTCAGTGGGCGTCAGCACTCCGTTTTTCCCATTACGTCGCAAGGTGGCAAGCACATCAAATTCGCCGAGGTTGATGCCAAGGTCAGCGATCTCCTCGGTTGCCAAACCCATAGTTGCTGTGGCAATAATGTCGAATTTCAGGCCAATGCCCATTGCTGCGAAATTCAGGTCTGGGCGCTCTTTGGCCCATGTTTCTAAGGTCTCGCTGATGAGTTGCTGGTGATCCACACCGCCACTGTAGCCATTTACTTTGACATCAAACAATTTGAAGACGTACTATTCGCCATGGCATTCATTTTGGGCAACATCAATAACCGAGCAGTACTTATTCATGGCGATCACTATTTCGATGCCGAGAGCGCAAGCAATGGAGCTGTTTCGAGCAACCCAATGCACGCCATTACACAACTCGCAGAACTCCATGCACTCTCAGCACAACTGCACGCATTGACTCCAACGGGCAGTCTTGCTGGGGTCACAGTTGGGCCACCTATCCCACAACCTAAAAATTGCTTCGCCGTCGGTCTTAACTACAAGAGCCATGCTGCAGAATCTGCAATGGAGCTGC
>CAIOHI010000246.1 GCA_903858075.1 uncultured Actinomycetes bacterium | reverse complement strand
GCACCAGCAATGCATGGGTTTCCCCGTGAGTTTCCACAGGAGCGATGAGTGGCTCACCAAAAGCCTGTGTTCCCCCCATCCCCGCAGTCTAGGCACTGTGACATTGGGCAGAAATCGCCTGCGCAGTAAGACACAGCGGCATTTTTCTCACTAGCGTTTCTACCCATGACAAGTACGACCGCATCTCTCCCCGCCCCCGATCTGCAAACCGCCGCCGCCATCATTGAAACTGCGCGCGCCATGGTGGGCAAAGGTGTTCGCACACTCGCAGCAACTGGTGGGCCCGATGTGCAACAAGTTCTTGCTTACGACCTCGCGCACGCAGCATCGGCTGTGGAAACCGCACGCTCAATGCTCGACTACGGCGCAAAAGGAAATGCTGAAGGTCTGCTTGCATGCGCGTTTACCGCCGACATGGTGCACGACCTCATTACACGCCTCATTGGTCGTGAAAAACTGTGGGGCGTCAACCCAGCCGACCTTGCACACGCACACGATTTCGTTGCAACGTTTCGCGATCCAGAGTTTTTAGCTTCGCTCGCAAGCACACAAGGCCCGCGTCACCTCGATTCAGACTTTGAAATGGTGCAAGATACTTTCCGCGCCTTTTCCAACAAAGAAATATCACCACGCGCAGAACACGTACATCGCTTCAATGAAGACGTTCCTGAAGCAATTATTTCAGGTCTCGCAGACATGGGTGCCTTCGGATTATCAATTCCTGCCGAATACGGTGGCTACAGCGAAGGTGGCGATGGCGAATACATGGGCAACGTCATTGCAACTGAAGAACTGTCACGCGGTTCACTTGGCATTGGCGGTTCGCTCATTACCCGCCCAGAAATTCTCGCTCGCGCTCTCATGAAGGGCGGCACTGAAGAGCAGAAGATGGAATGGTTGCCGAAACTTGCCAGCGCAGAAGTGCTCGCCGCTGTTGCAGTAACCGAACCCGACTTTGGTAGTGACGTAGCAGGCGTGAAAACCACTGCTACCCCAGGCGAAGCTCCAGATGGCCGCACAGGCTGGCGCATTAATGGCGTTAAAACATGGTGCACCTTCGGCGCACGTGCCGACGTGCTCATGTTGCTTGCACGCACCGGCACCGACCGCAGCCTTGGCCACAAAGGTCTTAGCTTGTTCATTGTGCCGAAGCCACACGGCGATGCACACGGCTTCATGTTCTCGCAAGACGAGGGTGGAAAAATGGAAGGCCGCCCCATTGACACCATCGGCTACCGCGGTATGCACTCTTATGAAATTGCGCTCGACAACTGGTTTGTTCCCGCAGAAAATCTCATTGGCCTCGAAGGTGGCATTGGTAAGGGTTTCTATTACCAAATGGCAGGTTTTGAAAATGGCCGTTTGCAAACTGCTGCTCGCGCCGTTGGTCTCATGCAGGCTGCTTACGAAGCTGCTTACGACTACGCCAATAACCGCGTGGTCTTTGGCAAGAACGTTGCCGAGTACCAACTCACACAGGTGAAGTTGGGTCGCATGACCGCCATTATTCAGGCAAGTCGTCAGTTCAGCTATGAAGTAGCCAAGCTCATGGCAAAGGGTGAAGGCACAATGGAAGCAAGCATGGTGAAGGCTTACGTATGTAAGGCCGCCGAATGGGTATCACGCGAAGCAATGCAAATTCATGGCGGCTTTGGCTATGCCGAGGAATACAGCGTGAGCCGTCTCTTTGTAGATGCCCGCGTGCTTTCCATTTTTGAAGGCGCCGACGAAACACTGTGCTTGAAAGTAATTGCTCGTCAGCTTATTGACGCTTCGAAAAACTAATTTTCAGAACGCATCCAATAGTTCAGTGAGCGCAGCGATGCGATGCACGTCGTGACCTTCTGCAAATCCGTATGGGTCTACTAAACACGCAACGAGGCCAGCACCGCGCGCGCCTCCAACGTCCATAATGAGCGAGTCGCCAACATACAAAATGCGGGCTGGGTCAATGGCGGGCAATTTCTGCAACGCAATGTGGAAGATGCGTGGATCTGGCTTTTGAATTCCCACAATGTGGCTATCGATGACAAAGCGCACTGGAGCTAGTTCGCCTTCACCTACCTGACACACTCCACTCTGGAAAAGTGTCGCCTCAATTTGGCCACTTGCATTACTTACAATTCCAATGGGTACGCCTTTGTCGTGCAGTGACTGCAGCACCGAACGAGCGTGCGTAGTGGGGTGACGCCACAAGTTGGCAACACCTTTCACCTTTCCAAAAACCTCAAGAGCTTCTTCTCGCGCGGCGTCTTTCACTCCAACAGTTTCCAAATAGGTCTGGTCGTAGTGGGTCCAATCGTTCTCGCCTGCAGTGCTGGCCGATTTTGCCGCCATGCCGGCGTAGTGCGCACGAGCGTGCACTTCGTGGTCTTGCGATCCGCCGTAATAGTGAAGGAGTGGCCCCAGAACTGTTGGATCGGGCAGGACTAGAACACCGCCTGCATCGAAGAGAACTGCATCAAAATTTCCGCTGGCAAGGTGAGGCTGTGGCACACCGTCACAATAGGCGTACACGCCCTCTCACCTCATAATTCGTGTTGTTCGGTGCGAAGCCCTACCATTAGGGCGTGCGCAGTGCTAAAGACTTCTTCAAACCCCTCGCCGCTGGTGCTCCCGAGCCCGTGCGCGAGATCCCGTTCCGCCCAAGTCGTGTCATTCACTTCTTTCCACCACAAATTGAAAAAATGGTGGCAAAGCTTCCTGAGACCATTCCCAATGTCGACATTTTGCTCGGCAACTTGGAAGACGCCATTCCAATGGCCGACAAGGCAGCCGCTCGCGCCGGGTTTATTCATGTTGCCAAGACCATGCCCATGGGCGACACACAATTGTGGACCCGAGTCAACAGCCTCGACTCCCCTTGGTTCTTAGACGACGTCACCGACATCGTTACTCAGGCCGGCGACAAAGTTGACGTCATCATGATTCCTAAAGTGGAAGGCCCGGAAGATATTCACTATGTCGACCGCTTGCTTGCACAGCTAGAAGCTCGCGCAGGGTTGAAGCGCCCCATTTTGGTTCACGCACTTTTGGAAACCGCTCGTGGTGTGGCAAACGTAGAAGAAATTTGTGGAGCTTCACCGCGCATGCAAGGTCTTTCGCTGGGACCAGCAGACCTCGCAGCAAACCGCCGCATGAAAACCACACGTGTTGGTGGTGGACACCCCGACTATGTGGTGCGCAAAGACCCAAACCCCGATGCACCCGATGCACCACGTGAAGTTTTTCAACAAGACCTGTGGCACTACACCATTGCCCGCATGGTCGACGCCTGTGCGATGCATGGCATTTTGCCGTTCTATGGCCCGTTCGGCGACATCAAAGATGTTGTCGCTTGCGAAGATCAATTCCGCAATGCCTACTTGCTCGGTTGCGTTGGTGCGTGGAGTTTGCACCCCGTACAAATTGATATCGCAAAGCGCGTCTTTAGCCCACGGCCACAAGACGTGCTTCAAGCTCAACGCGTCATCGACGCAATGGGTGACGGAACTGGCGCCATCATGCTCGATGGAAAAATGGAAGACGATGCTTCCGTTAAACAATGCAAAGTAGTTGTAGAACTCGCCAAGCAACTTGCTGTGCGTGACCCACATCTTGCTTCGCTCTACGGCTTTTAAAATTTCACAGTAAAAGGATTATTGAAATGTCTGCTCTTCGCCCACGCCGCTCAGTTCTCTATATGCCTGCCGCAAACGAGCGAGCTCTAGAAAAAGCAAAAGGTATTGCCGCCGACGCACTTATTTTCGACCTTGAAGATGCTGTGTCACCCGATTCAAAAGAGGCAGCACGTGAAAATGCTGTGAAGGCAGCTTCTTCAGGCGAATACGGCAAGCGCGAAATTACTATTCGTTGCAATGGTCTCGACACTCCATGGGGCGCAGCCGATATTGCCGCTGCTGCAAAAGCATGCGTGTCTGCAATTGTCATTCCAAAAGTAAGCGACGTGAAAACCCTCGACGAAGTGTCGCGCCACCTCGATGCAGCAGGCGCACCAAAAGAAATGCTCATTTGGGCCATGATTGAAACCCCCACCGCCATTCTCGACGCCCGGGCCATTGCCGCTCACCCCCGCGTTGCTGTTTTAGTGATGGGAACAAACGACCTCGCTAAGGAACTGCGCGCTGCACAAATACCCGGCCGCGCTCCTCTCTATTCGCATCTTGCTACTGCCCTTCTTGCCGCACGTGAAGCAGGAAAGCCCATTGTTGACGGCGTGTTTAACAACATCAAAGATGCCGACGCTTTCCGCGATGAGTGTGTTCAGGGAATGGAAATGGGCTTCGATGGAAAGACCCTTATTCACCCCGACCAAGTTGCCATTGCGAACGACGTATGGGCCCCTAGTGAAGCCGAAGTGGAACATGCACGCAAGGTCATTGCGGCGTTCGACGAAGCCCTTGCAGCAGGCAAAGGTGTTGTCCAACTAGACGGCAAGATGATTGAAAACTTGCATGTTGCTAATGCGCAACGTGCCATTGCAATTGCCGATGCAATTGCCGCGTTGAACTAACTCAGTTACAAATTTGCACGGAAGAGCGCGAGGGTACGCGTCCAGGCCGTGTTCGATGCTGCAGAGTTGTACACCTCGGGTCGCTCATCGTTAAAAAATGCGTGGTCGGTTCCGCTGTACACATGAAACGTGGCGTTCTTTCCCCGTTTGCGCAGGTCTTCTTCGAGAGCCTTTGCCATTTCAGGTGAAGCAAATGCATCGTTTTCTGCATAGTGGCCTTCTACAACTGCAGTAAGCGCATCCCAATTGGGCTGTGCTTCTGGCCAAGGAATGACACCGTAGAAAGGAGCAGCTGCAGCAACTGCGTCGGGACGCTGGCACGCGAGGGCCAATGTGAGACCGCCACCCATGCAAAAACCAACAACACCCACTTTGGTGCGACCAGTTTTTTCTTGGAGGAAGTCAACAGCCCCGCTCATGTCTTTCGCTGCGTGTTGCAGGTTAAGACCCATCATCAACTTGCCCGCTTCATCGGGTTCAGTGCTCGACTCGCCGTTGTAAAGATCGGGAGCAAGCACTGTGAAACCTTCCGCCGCCAAACGATCGGCAACATCACAAATATG
>CAIOHI010000245.1 GCA_903858075.1 uncultured Actinomycetes bacterium | reverse complement strand
GGCGCAGCACCATGTTGCTTACCGATCCACAGTCGCTGAGCATCGATTTCAGATCTGATGCTTGGGGAGATGCCCCTTATAACGGAGCAACCGCATTTCGTCCCGACTTCGACAATTGGCTAGCAAATAAGGCCGTCGAAGCTGGTGCAACTTTGGTCTGCAGTACCACAGTTACTGGGCTCATTACTGGCGCCAATGGAGAGGTAATTGGCGTGCACACCGACCGACCTGATGGCGACCTCACTGCTTCGGTAGTTATTGCATGTGATGGCGTCAATAGCTTTTTGGCAAAAGAACGCGGAATGTACCCACACACCGACGCCGCGCATTTCACACTTGGCGTGAAAGAAACAATCACTCTTTCTAAAGACATCATTGATGAACGGTTCGCGGTTCGTGGCAATCACGGAGTCGATATAGAAATTCTTGGTGGAACAAGTGGCGTCAATGGTGGCGGGTTTATTTACACCAACCTCAACTCCATTTCCGTTGGTGTCGTGTTGAAATTGCCGAAATTGGCCGCGCAAAGCAAACGACCTGAAGAAATTATTGCTGGCTTAAAATCACATAGCGCAATAGCACCTCTTGTTGAAGGCGGAACAGTAAGTGAGTACTCAGCTCACCTCATTCCTGAAGCCGGTTTAAAAATGATGCCAAAACTTCTTGATGATGGCCTGCTCATTGCTGGTGACGCCGCAGCAATGTGTTTGGCAGCGGGCATTTGGCTTGAAGGAGTGAACTTCGCAATGGCATCGGGCATGTATGCCGCTCAAGCTGCATGCGAAGCAATTGAAAAAGAAAACACCTCGGCCAAAGGTTTGTCGCTTTACAAAAAACTTCTTGAAGATACTTTTGTCCTCAGTGATCACCGCAAGTTGCGTCGCGCACCTCAACTCGTTCTCAGTGATCGCGTGCAACATATGTATCCAGCACTCATCACAGGCGTTGTTCAGGGCATGTTCCAAGTAAATAACCCAGTGCCGAAACCTGGGCTCCGGAAGATTCTGAAAAATGAACGCCGCCGCCTTGGTATTCGCACCACCGACTTGGCAAAAGATGCAATCACTGGTTTCAGGAGCTTCGGATGACTTTGAACTGGCCCGATATTTCTTTTCAAGACCGAATGGCAAGTTCTGAGTTTCGTGTTCATGAGCGTGCGCATATCGTGGTCAATAGCGATTCCTGCAACGGCTGTACCACCCGTGCATGTGTTGTTGCTTGCCCTGCCAACCTCTTTGTGCCCACTGCCGACGGTGGCATCGTATTTAACTACGAACAATGTTTTGAATGTGGTACTTGCTACATGGTGTGCAACGAAGAAGGCGCTATTAGTTGGTCGTACCCCGAAGGTGGACACGGCATCGTGTTCCACAACACGTGAGAATTGCTTAGCGCTATGACAACCATTATTGGTGTTTGTGTGAAATGGATTGGGAGCCAACCCAATAGTGGGCATGAAGCCGATGCACGCTTTGCTCAATTTTCCGCGAGCGACCAGGCAGCCTTAGAAACTGCCCTGCAACGTGCAGAGCAATTATCGGCGCGAGTACGCGTAGTGAGTGTTGCCCCGGCTGCAGCCCGCACTCATCTTGTGGCACTGTGTGCATCGGGAGCCCACGAACTCGTACACATTGCAGCCGAAGGGCAAAGCAGTAGCGCACATGTTGCTCATGAACTGGCACAACATTTACACGACTGCGCATCAATTTGGTGTGGCGACTATTCGCTAGACCGAGGCTCGGGAAGTGTTCCTGCATTTCTCGCCAGCACATTGGGGGCGCAACAAGCGCTTGGCATTGTGGGGATTTCTCCTAACGAAAGCCACACATCACTTGAACTTCTACGCCGGCTCGACGCTGGTCGACGCGAAATTGTGCGTGTAGAAGAACCTTTTGTTGTTTCTGTGGAAGGGTCACTAGCAACACTGCGCCGAGCCAGTCTTGCCTCAACGCTTCGCCCAACAGCGACTCTCATTGATGCATCATTGGTCTCGCATAGTGCGCCTTCGTTTGGTGAGTTCTCACCATTTCGCCCACGGCCACGCACCATCGCGGCACCTGTAGGTGAGACCGCCCTAGACCGCATCAAATCTGCAACGTCGGCAAATTCACCACGAAAGCATTCTGAGATAGCGACACTGGCACCCGAAGCCGCAGCACAGTTGATTGTTGAACGTCTCACCGAGTGGGGATACCTCTCCTAACGGCTACCGTTTTGTTGTGCAGCGCTACAGCCTCGACAACTCATGGAGACGTCCGAAAAAAGGAAACGTTCTTATTGCGGGCTCACCTCTGCGCATTTTTCGCTTAAGCACCGCTGGTCAAGCAATTGCTGAATCCCTTGAGCAAAATGGAGAAGCGCCTAGCTCTGGGCAACTTCTTGTTACTCGGCTCGTTGATGCAGGCGCTTTGCACCCACTGCCTTCGCTGGAAGGCGATGTACCAGCATTGCACGATATTTCTATAGTCATCCCTCTTCTTGCACGATCCGAGAACGACGTTGCACGAGTGCAGAGTCTCATTGCTGAACTTTCTACATTTCCGCATGTAGTGGTGGTTGACGATGCATCGCCCCTTGCATTTCCCGAGATGCCCAACACCAATGTCACCGTGCACCGTCAAGAAGTAAACGAAGGCCCGGGTGCAGCACGCAACGCTGGCCTCACATACGTTTCTACATCACATGTTGTCTTCATCGATTCCGATGTGCAGTGCACCCATGAAGATATTTGCGAACTTGCCAAGTGGTGGAATGTGCCGCAACTTGCCGTGCTCGCGCCGCGTGTTAAAAGCTTGAACTGGTTTCAGAGCGGAGCTGCACTTGCCGCATACGAAGAAGTGCGCTCCCCTCTCGACATGGGTGCACTTCCTGCACGTGTGCGCGCCGGCACCCGAGTGAGCTACGTGCCCTCGGCGTTAGTGCTCTGCAGCGTTAAGGCACTTGCTGCAGTAGGCAACTTCGATGAATCGTTGCGCACCGGTGAAGATGTTGACCTCTTGTGGCGCCTCGATGCAGCCGGTTACTCGTGTCGCTATGAACCATCTATTGAAGTTCACCACCTGCCTCGCACCACCATTCAACAACTTGCTCAACAACGAATGGGATATGGCGAATCGGCTGCTTCTCTTGCCCAAAAACACCGCGGTGCACTTGCACCACTGCGCGTGAGTGGCTGGAGCACTGGGGTGTGGACTTCTATTGCTCTCGGTTTTCCCGTTATTGGTGGCGTTGTTGCTGCTGGTACCGCAGTTGCGCTCAGCCGCAAATTGCGCTTCCTCCCCGATGCAGAAAAAGAATCTGCTCGTTTAGCCACTCTTGGGCATCTTCATGCCGGCAAGCAAATTGCGAGCGCAGTCACACGCGTATGGTGGCCAATTGCGTTGCTCTTAGCATTGGTCTCACGTCGCGCACGTTGGGCGTTGTGTCTTGCTGCTTTCGTGCCAGCACTTTCCGACTGGTGGACTACTCGGCCCCACCTTGACCCTGTTCGTTACACGCTTCTACGTTGGGTCGACGACATGTCGTACGGATTCGGCGTTTGGAAAGGTGTCGTACGCGAAGGCAACTACGACGCACTCATTCCAGAGCTCTCTAGTTGGCCGAGCAACATGCAGCAAAAACCCGCTACTGAGGTTTAGCAGCAGAGCGCAGATGAAAGTTGCTGCACTCTTCACAAACATCTTCTGGAATAACACCCATGCGCATCAACATGCTGAACATGATGCAGCCGAGACAAATAGCGAAGAAACTTTCGAGGCCTGCTGCAACAATGAGCGCTGCAATAACTAATTGTGCAGCACCCAGGTTTCCTGTTGCCCACAACAGCGATGCAACACCGCTGAAGAGGAGTCCTACTCCTTGCGCGAATCGTTTGGGCGGCCCCGGAACAAATTTGTGATTGCCCTTCAACCGTGGAGTCACTACCTGAGTAGCAATTCGCCCTAATGGGCTCATGGTGGGGCCAGTTAAAACACGCGCCACAAATCCGTATGTCAGGGGAATGAGTACCCAGCCGCTCTGTGTAAGGAGAAAAAGGATGCTCATCGCCACGACCCCACCAGCAACAAGGCGTGCCGAGGTCTCATTTACTGGATGAGGGAAGGAAAAGAACGATTTCACTCGCTTTACGATATGGACTAATCGTGAATAAAAGCGAAATGCCTCTACAACTACTACCGTAGGAACTGATGTCTCTTCGGCTCACCGTTAACGAACATGCCTTTCGCGCCCATGTCGCTCAGGTCATTGGCTCAACCCCTGGCCTCATCCCTGTCGTCAAAGGCAATGGCTATGGGCTTGGTCGACCTTTTCTCATGCAACTGGTATCTGAGCTACTCGGCCCCACTCAAGCAGTTGCGGTAGGAACCGTTTTTGAAGCGCAAGATATTTCAGCCCCCACCCCCGTCTACATACTCACCCCCATTGGCGAATTCGACCAAGTAGCCATTCCCTCGAATGCCATCCCCACCGTTGCCACAGAACGCGACTTCACAGTTCTTCAGAACAAGGGCTGGAAAAGCCCTGTGGTGGTGAAACTTGCTTCCCCCATGCAGCGTTTTGGCGTATCAGTACATGAGTTCCTCTCACTTATTCAACAAGTCAGCGCAGCGGGGCTCAGCATTCACTCATGCGCCTTACATCTGCCGTTGCATCAAACCGATGACGAAATTGCTGAACAACTCACAACTTGGATGCCACTTATTCCCGAGTGCGTCACCGTGTCATTAAGTCATATTTCAGCTACTCAACTTGCTGTGTTGCAGGGAAAATTTCCCGATGCGCTCTTTGAAGTGCGGCTTGGTACTGCGTTATGGCACGGCGACAAATCATTTTTTTCTTTGCACACTGAAGTTCTTGCTGTGCATCAAATTGGGAAAAACAACACGGCGGGCTACCACAGCACAGCCGCGCCTACCGATGGCCACATCGTTGTAGTGGCCGCTGGAACTGCTCACGGAGTGTCGCCATTGGGAAATGGTTCAAGTCCATTTCATTTTGAAAAGCAGCGACTCGCTTTACTTGAAGCGCCATATATGCATAGTGCAATGTGTTTCGTTCCGCTGGGTCAACCATGCCCAAAGGCAGGCGATGCAATAGACGTGCAAAGACCACTGAATAGTGTTGCTCCCGACATCACATTGTGGGTGTAACCACTTATGACCAACGCAGCGTTACCAACACGTAATGGCGTAGCTCGTTTTGCAGAGCTCGATATTGCTCGCAGCATTGCGCTATTTGGCATCATCGTTTTGAACTACCACGGCTACCTCAACGGGGCCAATGCCACAGGTTCTGTTCAGACAACATGGTTTGCTCGTCTCATGGATCCGTGGAATGGACTACTCGTTCCTAGCCCTGTCATTTTTGTAGTGGTTGCAGGAATTGCTTGTGGGCTCCTCACAGCAACAAGTAAGCAACTCAGCACCATGGAACTACGTTGGCTGCTTATTCGGCGCGGAACATTTCTGTTCACCATCGGAACCATGTTTGAGTGGGTATGGAATGGAACTATTCTTCCGTACTACGGCATATATTTTATTTTGGCTTCTGCTGTTTTTCATTTAAAAACAAAACACATCGCAATGCTCGCTGGAGCTATCACTGTGGCCGCGGCACTGCTTTCGTTTTGGCGTTACCACCAGGAAATCAACGGCCATTCCACAAGTTGGCTACAACCATTTGAACCCAATACGCCCCGCAACCTCATCTTTCGTTATTTTATTGATTACACACATCCGGTGTTTCCGTGGTTTGCGTTCTTTTGCATCGGCCTCATCATTGGCAAGTCCTACGCCACCTTCCGCTTGAATCGAAAAAAGATACTTTTCGCCTGTATTCCTGCGCTTTTCTGCACATACCTGGTCAGTGGCCTTGCACTTCATCACACTGACGGTTCGTGGCAGCGCGTTTTGAGTACCGATCCATTTCAACGTGGCATATTGGCAACTGTTGGCGCTTGTACAAGTGCAGTAGTTGTAGTCATTCTCATTTCTTTTGCAGCTGACGCATATGCAACCGCACCCCTTATGCAAGTTCTGCAGCGGTCAGGACAAGTCACACTGACTCTCTACCTCTGCCATGGTTTTATTTTTAACGCAGTAGTTCACTGGTGGGACTGGATTCAACCTGGTGGTTTCACCACTGTATTTATTTTTTCATGTGTGGTAACAACACTGCTTATTGCTATTGGTACATGGTGGCAACGCTCTGTAGGCAAGGGCCCCGTTGAAGTTGTGTACCGCAAATTTGGAAATTAAGAGCGCAATTAAATTCTTGCCATGCGGTTCATACCGCGAAGAGCAAACGCAGCTGCACCAATAAGCGAACCATCGTCGCCTAGCCGTGCCGGAACAATCCGTGCGCCGCTAGAAAATTCGAGTCTGCACAATTCATCAAGACTGTTTTGTGCGGCTTGGAAAAATGGAGCACCAAAACCGAGCGCCACACTTCCACCCACGACGGCGAGTGGCAGGTCGAGCAAGTTGCATACCGATGCAATTCCACGACCCACAAGACGCCCAGTGCGCTGAATAATTTCATATGTCGGCTGCGTAGGAGGTCTGCCGGTAATGGCTTCAATTGCTGGGCCAGAAGTTTCTGCTTCCAAGCACCCTCGTGCGCCACATACGCAACGACGACCGCTTGGTTCCACAATGACATGCCCAATGTGCCCAGCATTACCTGAGGCACCGTCGAGGAGGCGGCCGTTGAGAACAATGCCACCACCAACACCAGTAGAAACCACCATTGCCAAGAAGTTGTCTTGCCCTTTTGCGGCACCTTTCCAACCCTCACCAAGGGCAAGAGCTTTGGCATCGCCATCAGCAAATACTGGCAAGCCCGTCAGAGTGCGCAAATGAGGTACCAGTGGGAAATCACGCCAACAGGGAATATTGAGC
>CAIOHI010000244.1 GCA_903858075.1 uncultured Actinomycetes bacterium | reverse complement strand
GTTCTCGCTGGCTTGAAATTGGCAAACATCAAGGTGCAAGACAAAGACAGCCTGCTTGAAGAGTGTCTTACACGTGCCGGCTTGTGGAAAGAAGTAAAGGACCGCTTGAAGTTGTCGGGCTCATCGCTCTCTGGTGGTCAACAGCAACGCCTGTGCATTGCTCGTGCTCTTGCTGTCAAGCCCAAAGTGCTTTTGATGGATGAGCCTTGCTCGGCGCTCGACCCTGCATCTACATTGAAAGTAGAAGAAACCATTGTGCAGTTGTCATCCGATATGACCATCGTGGTGGTAACGCACAACATGCAACAAGCTGCTCGCGTTTCCGACTTCTGTGCATTCTTCTTGTCTGATGGTGGACCTGGCCAAATTGTCGAAGCCGACCGCACAGCTGTCATCTTCAGTTCACCGTCCGACCAGCGCACGGCCGATTATGTGCAAGGCCGCTTCGGCTGACCCAAATCGAGTTTGCCCAGAGTTAACTTTGGGCACCCCAAAGCGTTACTTAATTCACCTTTTGGCTTTTCATTGATCACGTAAGTTTCCTCTTGTAACCAACCCCTACACGGAGGAAAACACATACATGAAACTGTCAAAGAAGTTTGCTGTTGGTCTTGCGGCCACAGCGCTCGTCGGATCTCTCGGGATCTCTGCAGCATCTGCAGCAACAATTGTTGCCGGTGGCGCTACTTTCCCACTCAACCTTATGGAATCGTGCCGCGCTTCGTTCGCAGGCGATTCAACAGCTAACTCGGCAGGTCATAAAGTTGACTACACCGGTGTTGGTTCGGGCACAGGTCGCTCGAACTTCTTCAAAGGTGATTACAAGTTTGCAATGTCAGACTCGTTGTACAAAACATCTGACACCAGTTACCGCACTTCCTTCGTTTTCATGCCGCTCATTGCGGGTGCAATTAACGTTGCTTACCGACTCGATGGAGTAAAGCCTGCAGGAACAGTTTTGCAAATGTCTTCTGCAACTGTTGCAAAAATCTTCGCTGGACAAATCAAAACTTGGAATGATGCTTCAATCAAGGCTGACAACCCAGTTGCTGCCCAGCCAAAACTCCTTGGTTTGAACGGTCAGACAAAATTCACTTTGAAAAAAGCAAGCGCAACAAAAGCTACTTTGGCAGCAACGTTGACTTCAAAGGCTGTTACTAGCAAATCAAAGAACCTCATCATCACCTCGAGTGTTGATGGTGGAAAGACCGTTAAGAAGATCTACAACAAGAAGCCAAAAGCTGGCACAATTTCTTTGACGGTTCCTTACGCAAAGGGCACTGTGTATTCCATCACTCTCGACAAGGCCCTCATTGGTTCCGTGTCGGTAGATGCAACTTCAGTGGTTCTTCCTGATACACCAATCACCGTGTACAAGCGCAAAGATACCTCTGGTACCACGAACAACTTTGCTAACTACTTGAACAAGGCCGAGCCAACAATTTGGACCAAAGCAACAAACGATGCGTTCGACAGTGCGTTTCCTGGAACAGTTCCTACCGATGGTTCATTCGTAGCAGCCCAAGGTAACGACGGTGTTTCTAACGGCGTGATGAGCAAAGATGGCGGAATCGGTTACGCAGAAGTATCGTTCGTCAACGAGCGCCAAACTGCTGGTAAGCCAATCGTGTCAGCAAAAATCAAGAACGGTGCTGGTGAATTCCTTGCTGGTAGCTCTGCTGGAGCAGCGTTGGCTGTTGGTGCAGCCGCGATCGACTCGACAACCGGCATCGTTACCTTCAAATACGACAACACAGTGGCTGGTGCATACCCAATTACTGCAGTGTCGTACGGAATGGCTAACACCGCAGCTTATGGAACCTCAGCAGACAACGCCATTGCTAAAAGCTACGTCAACTACGTGCTCGACACATGTGCGCCTGAAGTTGCTGAAATCAAGGGCTACTCCGCACTTCCAGCAAGCTTGGTGACAATCTCTAAGGCAATTGCTGCAAAGATCGGCGCATAAGTACTAGGTACTGAATAAGCAATAACTAATTAGCTGCTACCGCGGTGGTTGAAGTCTCTGGTGAGGTTTCGGCTACTGCGGTAGTTTGCGTTTCAGGCAGAGTTGATGAGGCGTCAACAGTGGTTGTTGTTTCAACAGTCGTCGACACGCGCTTTTCTTCTGTAGTGGTCGTCTCGGGTGTGTTCGGTTTGTCTTGAGGCAACGTTGAAGTAGTAGTCACAATGACCCAACTCACATCGGGCCACGGAATGCTTGTTTGCGCTGGTGGGTCACTAGGACGTTGCAGAATCCAAGTGGTGAGCGAAGCCCCAAAGACAACTGCAGAGGCGATGGTGGCACGACCTATGCGTCTCATGGCGCGCCCTCCATGGCTATGCGATGACGAATTTCGCGAGCTACTTTCCATTGCTGAGCGGGAAGTGTGCGACCAGCAAAGCGCAGTTCAATAGTTTCAGCGCCAATATCTTCTACGCCCGAAACAACCGGCTGTTCTAATATGAGAGGTGCCCAATCGGGGTCGTGTGAAATGTCGTGGCCAATGCGGTTGAGCATTTCAATGGCAGCATCGAGGTCGGCTTCGCGTGAAACGGGAATGTTGATGAGCACGCGAGCCCAGTCACGTGAGAGGTTTACAGTTTGGCGCAAGCCGCCGTTCGCCATAGTGACGAGGTCGCCATCGAAGGTGCGAATTTTGGTAACGCGCAAGGTGACTTCCTCAACACGGCCCTCTATCCAGCCAACTGGAACCAATGGCCCCACGCGCACTACGTCACCCACGCCGAATTGACGTTCGGAAATAATGAAGATGCCAGCCAGAACGTCACCAACAATTTGTTGGGCTCCAAAACCAAGACCGGCGCCCACAATAGAAACGAGTGGCACCACGGCCGCTGCTGGCAAGTTGAGAAGGAGCAGGGTCCATACAAAGGCAACTGTGGCAATAGTGAAGTTGATGCCCCATCGGGCGGCGCCGAGGAGTGCCCCTTGATAGGCGCCAATGGCATTGTGATCGAGTGGGTCGGCTGCAGCGCGCTGGCGCTTCAGGCGTTCGGCCTGAAAGTTCGATACCAGACCAACGGCCCGAGTGAAAAAGAAGGCCCCAGAGGTAATTGCCACAATGAGTAGCCCCTCGTCGCGCAACCAGTTCCAGGCCCCCGTTGCTCGCTGGGCTGCCATTAAAGAAATCATCTGCGCTTCAGCATAACGAGGTGCAAAGATGGGCAGGTGACACAGGAATCGCTTGTACTTGGCACTTGCCACCACG
>CAIOHI010000243.1 GCA_903858075.1 uncultured Actinomycetes bacterium | reverse complement strand
GCTAGTTCGTGCGGAAGTGGTTTAGATATTGATCTACAGTCGTTGAATGGACTTTGTTATTGCGTTGGTGTCGATCATTGCATTGGGCGCGTTCATTTATGACTGTTATCTCATCTCAAGAAAAGAAGGTCGCCAGACGTCTTTGCGTGATGACCTTCGAGCTATTCGTGAACAGAAAAAACGTAACTAACTAGCTGCGGAGACCATCCGGAGACCCGACATAGTTGTATCCGTTACGCGATAAGGCTTATCCGAAATACGGCGGGGGTTCGATTCCCAACGTCGCCTCTAATGCGTGTGTAATGCTTGTTCCGAAGTTGTTACATAATGCGGTCGCCAAATCTCTGCAGAAATTGTGGTGTCGCGTTAAGGTTGCATATGAAATCAGTGCGGTTGATGATCACGTCTTGCATTCTGCTCACGGTGAGTAATGCGCTGGTAATGCCCGCACGCGCCGGTAATACGTATACAGGGGCAGACTTTGCATGGCCCGATTCGCCTGGTGTTGGCCATTTGGGGCTTTATATTGACGACGACATTAGCCATACCCGGTTGATGTCTACTGTTCGTACTCAGTCTGGCCAATTGTGCACTTCACTGAACGATGCTGCCTGTGCAAACCAGTCGTTGCGAACGTATTCCATTTTGCCTCGCTGTGAAACTGATGTGCAGAAAGACTGTGTCGAGTCTCTTGGGGCAACTACTAGTCAAGGCGTAGCGAGTGAGGGTGTTTTCTCGCGTTATTTTCCAGAGCGAGGGCTTGGAGATTTTGAGGGGAACCCCGGGATGAATATTCCCACTGGTGCCGCTCCAAGTATTTTTACGTTGCCCGGTGTTTCGCATAGCGATGGAAATGAATACATGGTGATCGCATCGGTAAACGGGGTCACTCCAACTGGTGGGGTTCAAGCACCTTCAAGCATCACTATTCATGCTTCGGTGTATCCGGTGAAGGTGTTAGCGGGGAGTTTCATGCGCAACACGCCCTTGGAAAATGGCTTTGGTGTGAGTCACCGGTCGTCTGACAAGTGGGGGAACTGTGCATCAATTGCCGATGGATATTGTGCGGCACGACAAGACTTTCCGGCAAATACAAAGTTTTCACTTAGCCTGCGATTGTCGACTCCGCCAAAGGGCTGGTTGCACGGTCGTATCTTTTCGCCCACTGTTACCTATGAGGCAGCTGGTTCTTCGACACGCTTAAAAGTAGATGCAACTCCTGTTCAGGTGGCTGCAGTTGCAACGTGGGGAAAGTATTCCGAACTTCCAGAAGGTGCAAAACGAGGATCTATGAATTGCAGTGACACCTCAAATTGCGGGCAAATGAACCCCCAAAGTGGTGGAGCACACACGTCTGTTGAAGCTTGGCGTTCTGTCTACGGTGACAAAGCTTCATGGGTACGCGGGCAGTGGATGTACCAAACTCTTGCAGAGAATGAATTGGCTGATGGATCCTTGGCATCGTGCACATCTGGGGCCTCAAAGTTCGATGGCTTCATTACGACAAATGCAACGGGTTATGCAGCGGGTCCTCCTGTCTTTGACCCCGTAGGGAAGTCGCTGTCGTACGTAGTTGCGGCACCTCATACCGATGCTGCAGGAGGTTTGATCGTTGGAACATACGACCTCATGATGCGGTCAGAATTAGCAGCATGTTTATACGGTGCCAATGCGAATGACATCGTGGGAAGCGTGTCGGTTGTGTACGACACGGTCACTGCAACTACCACCGACTTTAAAACCGATGTCTCTAATGACGGCACGTGGTTCAAGGTGAGTGCATCGGGCTTTCACTACTCGATGCCAACAATTAAAACGACATTGAGTTCGAAATCGGGAGCCGTACCAATTGCGAAGTCAGTTTCGGGCGCCATCAAAAAATCTATTTCGGCTCGCACTCTTGCGGTGCGTGCTCAACTGCTGGTTTCGCGTGGAGATGTTCTGAGTTTGCGCGTTTCTAAGGCATGGGTAAAGAAATGCACGGTGTCACGACAAACACTTCGTATTTTGAAAACTGGTACGTGTCGAGTCACGGTGCGAGTGGAATCACGAACTAGTAAACCCAGGTTCCGTACGATGACTCTCCAAGTTGTGAAATAAGTCTGATTACTTCAGAACTTGGGAAACTCGTCGCACAACTTTTGATTTACCCACCGCGCAGGAGATGGTCAAAGAAGCTGTTTTGCCTGCAGCCAATTTCAACTTAGAACGTAGCGTTGAAGTGGTGAGGGAAGTGCTAACGAGCCCCGTCGAACTGCTCTTGATTGATTTCACCAGCATGACGTTGCTTGTGCCAGATTTACCTGTAATGGAGCATGTTGCTTTGCGAGCATTGGAAACCGTGTAAGACAACTTCTTATTAGTTGCAGAGGCCTTTGACTTGAATCGCAAAGATACTGTTGACTTCGGCTTTGCGATCTTGTCAGCAAGCTTCAGCACGGGCAGCTTGTAACGAGCGCCCGAAGAAGCAGCTAATACCGTGCCGTTAGCTTCAAAGGGCATGTCAATGAGCAGGGCTGGCAAGATGCGCACATTGGTTTGAATTCCCGAGCCGGTGGCTCCTGCGAAAGTGTTTGTTCCGCCGGTGACAGTTATTTCTGATGTCACTGTGTAGCTGACGCAGATGACCTTGGTGTAACCGTCTTTACAGTTCCATGCAACATTCGCTTGTGTTTTTGGTAGGTCACCGAAGTTTTGGGCGATGGTGCCCGAGAGCTCGCCGGTGCTACCAAAAGTTAACTTCCACGTGCATTCGCGTGTGCCGCTAAAACCGAGAGTCCATGGCCATGCTTTAGTAGCAGGAAGCACGCCCATGATCCTGCCTTGGCTGTCAACATTGGTATCAGGATTTGTAGTCGGAATGGTCATTGTGTAAACGAAGGTGGTGTCCATTTTGAATTCGGTGGTGCACGTGGTGGCAAAAGATCCTGCACCAAACTTTGTGGAACTCACAGGAAATGTTGCAGCGGTGTTGCTTTCCTTTGATGTGAAAGGGAAATTGCAACTCTGCTTTGGAGGGTTCGTTGGTGCCCAAAGAGCATTTGGGTTTGAAACCTTAGCCAGTCTCCAAGCAGCAACCTGGGCAGAGATCTCATTTATGCGATTTTCAAAATAGGTGCGGTTGAAGTCTGTCGTGGCGCCCGATGGAATGGAAGTGCATTTAAATGTTGCACCGTTGAGCGTGACGGGATCGTCATAGCCTTCGTCTTTTTGGGTCAATACAACGTCACACAGGTTGATGAACGCTTCGTCAACAGTGGTTGATGTTGCACCGCTCACTGTGGTGCTGCATCCGGCCACAACTGGAGTTGGAATGGTTGTGGTCGTGGTTGGTGTGGCATCGGTGGATTCGGGAGGCGCTGAAGCATTCGTGCTGAGCGTAGACACCGCAATGACCCCAGTGATGGTCAATAGGGCAGTAGTGAACTTCTTTGCTGACATGACGGCTCCTATGCGAGGTGGTTCAAGTGGTAACCAACGGTAACTCTACTGTAGGGGGCGGAGTTACTTCAACGCTTCATTATTCGTCAATGATGTCGGGAAGATTTTCACCAGGCGTGTGCACGGGGAGAGATTTGGCGACGAGAAGTATGGCCTCAGCTAACTTTTGTTCACTGAAAAGCTTCGTGGTGTCGTCGAGAACAGATTGAGACAACGACACAGTGCTTTGCCAGCGCAACTCGTAGCGGTGTTGAAGGACGTCAACACAAAATACGAGTGAGGCGCCAGGGTTCTTGCTTGCGATGTGTGTTGCTCGCTCGACATGGTATTTGCCGAGCCGTGCGACGACCACAACAATTTGATGACCAGTTGTTGCTTCTGCCTCTTTGATAGCCGCCGCCACTTGAGGCTTTTGTTGAAGCCACCAGTTTGCGGCTTCTTTACGTTGATGTGACCTTTTCACCATGATCCCGATGCCCCTCCGCCGGAAAAGCCGCCTCCGCCGCCACCAGAAAAACCGCCGCGGCCGCCACCGCCACTGGAGCGCATGGCGGTAACTGCCACGAAGAGAATGTTGCTGGCCACATTGCCAAAACCGCGTTGGCGGCCGCGAATGACGAACATCACTATTGCAATTAAAAAGAATATGAACGAAATAATT
>CAIOHI010000242.1 GCA_903858075.1 uncultured Actinomycetes bacterium | reverse complement strand
GGAAAATCCCCGATAGATTGGCGTTTCCGATTCATCGGGCGTTTAGCTCAGTTGGCTAGAGCGCTTCCCTTACAAGGAAGATGTCGGGGGTTCGAGTCCCTCAACGCCCACCATTGTTTGTTCAGCTGAGAGCTACTCGCGCTCCATTGAGATTGCCATCTCGGGGAGCGTGACCCACGGCTGACGGTCAACACACCAAGCTTCAACGGTGGGCTTCACGCTCGACTTGTCGTCGAGCACGCCGGCTTTGACGGCGATGATGCCGGCAGACTTTGAGAGTTCCGAAACAATAGGTGAACCACACTGTGGGCAGAACTTGCGACGTACGTATACGTCGTCGTTGTTCTCTCCGCGCTCTTCGTAGGTCTTCAATTCACCCTTCACGGTGAGTTGTGACTCGTGGGCCACAAGGTTCACTGAAAAAGCAGAACCACCCTGGCGTTGGCAATGGTCGCAATGACACACCGCTGTTGCGAGCAGGTCTCCTACGAGTTCAAACGTTACGGCTCCACATAGGCATCTTCCAGTTGTCATGTGCCAATAGTAGTCAAAATGGGTTGCCCCCTTGAGAGGCCGAACGTCTTTTTTCTATTGGCTCAAGATGCGTTGGAAGGTGTCGGCAAGGCTCTTGCTTTTCTCAATGCTGATATGGCCATAGTCGCGGTAGACCCATTCATCGTCGTTAACGGTGCGACAGGGGTCGTTGGGGCAGAGTTCAGCAAAGAGGTCGAGCGTGGTGGCTTTTGACTCGGTGGCAGCTATTTCTTCCGATTCAACAGCAAGCTTGCGCGCGGCTTGAGCATCGGCTTGGGTAATGGACGTATCCATCCATTTCTTTGGGCCAAGAATGCGTAAGGGAGCCATGCCAATAGGTGTCCAGCGTGCAAATTTGGGAACCGGGTGAACGATGATGACCTTGATATTGCGGTACCGCAAGATGTTGGCAATTTTGATGAGACCCTCTTGAAGTGCAAAGGCTTTTTCTTCTGGGGTGGTGTACAGAGTTTTTCCATCGGAAGAGCGGAAGGTGAAATAGCTCTGCTTGATGTAGCTGTCTGAAGCAGAAGCAATGACTACGTATTGGGGTTTCAATTCAATGAGGTGGGCCAAGGTTTTGGAAACGAAATAACTGCAGGTGGTGTCTTCTTTGCTCCAGTCCCACAGGCGCAGGTTGGCAAATGGGCACGACGATTGAGTTGCAACCTTTGCATTGAGCGAGGCGGCATTGGCGCCCTTTACAAAGCCTTCCGTGAATTGCCCTGCATTGGAATCGCCAATGAGAACTGCAGTGCCCTTGGCATCTTTCACATTCCAAGAGCAGTTGTCTTTTTCACGCATGCCCATAGGGGTGGGTGTGCTGCATCCGCGTAATACGTCTTCATGAAGAGCAAATGGTTTGTACAGGCTTGATGCACTCACACGGTCGTGAGATGTGTTGAGCGCAACTGCGGCAATGAGTGGAACGACAATGCATGTTGCGCCAAGTAGCAGCGTGCGCCGTGGCGCTGGGTTCTTGCGAAAGCGAATGGGCGATTCAAGGAATTTGTATGAGAGTGCTGCGGGAATGATGGAAAGCGCTGCCGCAATTCCACGGGCACCACGTACTTGCGGAAAGACTGCATAGGCAAACACGATGAAAGGCCAATGCCAGAGATACCAGCCATATGACAAGTCGCCAATTTTTTGCATGGGGCGGCTGCCGAGGAATGATGTAATGAAGTTGGGCGATTGCGATTCGCCAGCGGCAATAAGAAACATGGTGCCAACCACGGGCACAAGGGCTGCGTTGCCAGGAAATGGTGTGCGCTTGTCGAAGCCCCATGCTCCCCAAGCGAGAAAGGCAAGCCCAAGTACAGACAGCAGGTAGGCATTAAAGGTATTGATGCGAGAAAGCGTGAGTGCGCCTAAGGCGAGTATGGCGCCCGCTGCGAACTCCCAAGCGCGAGTGGGTGCATAGTAGAAAGCAAAACTTGCCGACTTGCCACCATTGAAAGTCATGGTGCGCGAAACAACGAAGGAAAGTATTCCGATCGCGGCAAGAAAGACGCCGAGAAATGCACGGTGATTGGTGCGAAAGCGTGTGGCAAGTGCCCATGCAATGGCAAGGAGCGCAGGAAAGACCAAATAGAACTGTTCTTCAACGGCAAGCGACCAAGTATGTAAGAAAGGGTTGGCTTCAGCGTTGAGACCAAAGTAGCCACCGCCTCCGCCACCTACGTGGTGCAGGTATGTGTTGGCATTGAAAAGCGAAGCCGATGCTCCGGTGCGAGCTGCAATGGGTTGGGCAGCAATGGCGGCGAGAAATGCGGAGAGTAGAAGAGTGGCCCCAAGCATGAGACCAAGAGCGGGGAGTAGGCGACGGATGCGTCGGAGGTAGAAGTTGCGGAAGTTGATTTTCCCCTGAGCGTCGAATTCCTTCAACAGCATGCGGGTGATGACAAACCCCGACACCACGAAGAAAACATCGACCCCTATG
>CAIOHI010000241.1 GCA_903858075.1 uncultured Actinomycetes bacterium | reverse complement strand
GCCAAGTTCTGCGTACTCCAACACTTCCACTTTGGTTATGCAATCTTGAGCAAGGCGAGCAGCGGGGCCGCCAATAGAGCCAAGATAAAAACCACCATGTGTTTTGCAGGCATTGGTTACCTGTGCAGAGCGGTTGCCCTTGGCAAGCATGATGAAACTGCCACCTTGTGCCTGGAACTCATCAACGTATGAGTCCATGCGTCCGGCGGTGGTGGGCCCGAATGAACCAGATGCCATACCAGTAGGCGTTTTTGCTGGGCCTGCGTAATACACACAGAAATCTTTCATGTATTGCGGCATGCCACCACCAGCGTCAATGCGCTCTTTAATTTTTGCATGAGCAATGTCGCGAGCCACCACCATGGGGCCAGTCAACATGACGCGAGTTTTTACGGGGTACTGCGACAACTTTTTGCGAATGTGGCTCATGGGTTGCGTGAGGTCAACATGAACTACTTCGCTTGCAAGTTGGTCTTCAGTAATTTCTGGCAAGAAACGAGCAGGGTCGGTTTCGAGTTCTTCGAGGAAAATACCTTTGGCAGTAATTTTTCCAACTGCTTGGCGGTCGGCGCTGCACGACACAGCAAAAGCAACCGGACAACTTGCGCCGTGGCGAGGAAGACGCACAACGCGTACGTCGTGGCAGAAATACTTGCCACCAAATTGAGCACCAATTCCTGTTTGCTGAGCAAGCTTTAAGACTTTTTGCTCAAGGTCAATATCGCGAAATGCATGGCCGAGTGCGCTACCGGCAGTGGGGAGCGAATCGAGGTAGCGAGCGCTAGCAAGCTTTGCAGTTTCCACAGCAATTTCAGCAGAGGTGCCACCAATAACAACTGCCAGGTGATACGGCGGGCATGCTGCTGTGCCAAGTGTTTTCATTTTGTCGAAGAGCCATGGCAAAAGAGCCTTTTCATTCAGCAAAGCTTTCGTTTCTTGGAAGAGGTAGCTCTTATTGGCCGAGCCTCCACCTTTTGCCATGAAGAGGAACTTGTATGCATCGCCATCGACTGCAGAAATTTTAATTTCGGCTGGAAGGTTGTTGCCTGTATTGACTTCGTCGTACATGTTGAGCGGAGCCATTTGGCTGTAACGCAAGTTGCTGGTGAGATACGTGTTGTAAATACCACGTGCAATTGCTTCTTCATCGCCGCCGCCTGTGAAAACGAATTGGCCTTTCTTGCCCTTCACAATTGCGGTGCCGGTGTCTTGGCACATGGGCAAAATTCCGCCAGCTGAAATGCTCGCATTTTTCAAAAGGTCGAGAGCTACAAAGCGGTCGTTGTCGCTTGCCTCTGGGTCGTCCAAGATGTTGGCAAGTTGTTGCAAGTGGCTGGCACGCAAGAGGTGCGCAATGTCGCGCATTGCTGTACTCGTGAGCAACGTGATGGCACTTGGCTCGACGCGCAAGAATGTGCCTGCGGGGGAATCGAAGGTAGAGACACCCTCGTTTCCGAGAAAGCGATAAGTAGTGGTGTCGGGGCCGAGGGGGAAGATCTCGGTGAAGTCAAAATCAGCCATACCTCTACGGTAGGGGCTAGAGGTCTACTCGCGCACGTTTGGGTTAGCCGGCCACGAATGTTTGGGGTAGCGACCAGCCATCTCTTTGCGCACTTCCGCCCACGAACCCGCCCAAAAAGCAGGGAGGTCACTTGTTACTTGCACCGGGCGGTGGGCAGGCGAGAGGAGCTCGACCACGAGGGGAACCGCACCAGCGCCAATACAAGGGTGAATGGTGACGCCGTAGAAGGCCTGAACGCGTGCTGAGATGCGTGGGGGCTCATCGCCTCGATAGGCAATGGTGAACTCGGCGCCGTTGTTAAGTGTGACGCGTTCGGGGGCGAGTGCGTCGAGTTCGCTGCCGAGGTGCATGGGCAAGCCGCTGCGCAAAATGAGTGCAACATTGAGCGCTTCAAGGTCGTTGCGCGACGTGCACCCGGCAAGATACGGCTCGAGCCACTCACCGAGATTGCTCAGTAAGTTCTTATTGCTCCAGTCGGGCCATTCATTATTGCGCGAATGAAGAAAAGCAACACGTTGACGCAGCGAGATGGCATTGTCGTTCCAGGTAAGTGCTTGCAAGCTTGTTGCCCGAATGCGCTCAATGAGCGCTGCAGTTGTTTGCTCACTTGGCTCTGGCTTTTGACGCACAGTACGTAGCCGCATGCCATCGAGTTTCCATTCAATGTGACGCACGAGGTCATTTTTTTCACGATCCCAAACAAGTTCGTTGCTGACGGTCATGAATTCCGCAAGCTGGTCGGTGATGTCTTCTTGTGAGAGTGCTGCTGCAAGGCGAATGCGGCTGTTCTTGCGGTCACCGTCGAGATCTGCTGCAACAAGAAATTGCTCGTCGGCCAAGTGTGCATTTTTGGGCATCCATGCTGCGGCCCCACTGCGCAATTGAAATTGTCCGCCTGCAGTTTTACGTACTGCGAGCCAATCGGGATACGCACGCAAGAGGAGTTTTCCGGTCTCGTGAACCACAACCGATTCACTAGAGCCATGCGACCCGTGAACGCGGTTGGCTCTGCTCAATAAATCGCGGGCCTGGTCGCGCACGCGTGCACTTGCGCGGCGGTCTATGCGGTCGTCGCTGCTTGCCCCGTCTACACATTCAATACGCCATGCCAAGTCTTCAGGAACGTTGTCGCGTATTCCTCGAACAATGTCGCGCTCTTCAAGCAAGCAAGCAAGTAGACAAGCTGTCCATAGTTCTTTCGCCGATGCACTCATCACCATTGCTCCAAGGCGAGGGTGTAGTGGGAGCGAAAGCATCTTCTTGCCGAGTTCGGTGATAGAGCCTTCGCTGTTCAGTGCACCAATGAGGGTGAGCAATGTGCGGCCTTTTTCAAATGCTGCAGAAGGAGGGGTGTCGAGAAAGGCGAGTTCTTGAACATCTACTCCCCATGCCGCAAGTTCAAGAGCCACTTGTGCAAGGTCAACTTGCAAAATTTCTGGTTCTACTTGTGAGCGGCGCGAGCCATGTTCTGCTTGTGGCCAGAGTCTGTAGGCCGTGCCGTTGCCAAGTCGCCCGGAACGCCCTGCGCGTTGGTGAGCACTTGCTTGGCTGATGTTGACCGTGGTGAGTCGGGTCATGCCCGTGCGTGGGTCGAAGCGTGGAGCGCGAGCAATTCCCGAGTCAATAACAACCCGAACGCCGTCGACAGTGAGCGAACTCTCAGCAATATCGGTGGAAAATACAATGCGCCGTCGTCCGGGTCGGCTTGGCGCAAGAGCAGCATCTTGTTCTTCTAAGGAAAGTGCACCGGCAAGCGGAAAGAGGTCAACTGCACCTTCGGTCACACTTTCGGCTGCAGTAATGGCGCGACGAATTTCGCCGATGCCTGGCAAGAAAACCAAAATATCGCCTTCGGTTTCACGCAGTGCACGAACAATAGTTGTTGCAACTTTGTTTTCGAGGCGTTCATCGTCGCGGCGTTGACCTTTACGAACAGTGGGCGAGCGCCACCAGTGCACCTCAACAGGAAAGAGCGTGCCGGTCGAAGAAATAACAGGTGCGGGCTCGCCTGAAGCACTGCCCAAATAGTTACACCACCTATCGGTATCGGGTGTTGCCGACATGAGCAAGATGCGTTGTTGAGAACCTAAAGACTCTTGAGCATGAAGTAACAACGCAAGCCCGAGGTCTCCTGGCAGGTTGCGTTCGTGTACTTCATCAAAAATAACAATGCCAACATTGGGAAGATCGGGGTCGCTCTGCAAACGGCGAGTGAGCACACCCTCGGTGAGTACTTCAATGCGTGTGTTTGGCCCAATAACGCGTTCGTCGCGTGTTTGGTATCCAACAGTGTCTCCAACTTTTTCTCCAAGCATGTGTGCCATGCGCCGTGCAGCAGCACGAGCAGCAAGTTTGCGAGGCTCGAGCATGACAATGCGTTCGTTTGGCAAAAGCCACGAAGTTTCTAAAAGGCGCAGAGGGGCAAGTGTTGTTTTGCCCGAACCAGGAGGCGCTACAAGTACAGCGCGTCGAGCGTTAAAGAGCGCAGATGAAAGTTGAGAGACACACTCTTCGACGGGAAGGTCGGTGAGTGGAAGTGTCACACAAGAGCCGGCGTGCCAGCGTACGGACTGGGGTCTTTTGGACCAGGAATGGTGGGCTGTGACCACGAAGTGGTGGTGGCAATTTTTGTTGCTACTTCACGCCACTGCACGGGGCGCCAACCTTCAGCAGCAGCGCCGATGGAAAGATCACTTTGAATAAAAACAAATGCGGGGAGTTGTGCAAGGCCAAGTTGGCGCACTGCTTCACGAGTGGGGTCAGCAAAGGTAAGGAACTCTGTGGCGAGTGGTCCGAGGAATTGTTTGGCCTCATCGGCGTTTGCAGTAACAATAAAATTCACGCGCACTGCGGCACCCATGAAACTGCGCAAGACGCGAGCTGCGGTATCGAGGATCCACGAACTTTCATTGGTGTAGGGGTCGATGACCACTGTTGCCATATGGAAGGTTGTCAGCCATTCGTTCAGGGTCTGGCTGTCTCCAGCGACGGTGGTGAGAACAAGATCTGGGGAAGGGGTAGTTGCCACAGGTGAAACGGTAGCAAGTTGGCACTACCTTGGTGTAAGTGCATCCAATAGAACACCTGAGGTATTTGGCACGTGCCGGGAATGCTGACGCCCCCGACCTTGTTTTGGAAACCGCTTCAGCCCTCTCTGGGCTCGTCCTCGACCCCGCAAGCGTGGTCGTTACCACTCGCCGCATTGTGGAGCGCCACCCCCTGTGTGGGCCCCTCTGGTGGCTGTGTGCGCACGTGGTGACCGCAAGTGAGCCCTATGAGGCGCTGCATCACTGCGTTGAACAGGTTCACGACGATAGGACCGCCGAACACCTCGCTGCAGAATTGGCAGAGGGCTCATTGGTTTGTGTCGATGGTTGGTCTTTCGATGTTGCGCATGCGCTTGCCATTGCCGGATCAACCAGTGGCATTGAAGTGTGTGTTGTCGATGGCGACAACGGTGCCAACCACATGATTCGCGTGTTAGAGCGCTTAGATATTCCTTCGCATTTAGTCAACGCATCGCATGGGGCCATTGCGGCAGCGAGCGCCGATGTGGTGCTCTTGTCTGCATATGCAACTGGCTCAATGAGTGCGTGGTGCAGTGCAGGCTCATTGGCCTTGGCAAGTGCGGCATATTGTGCCGAGCGCACAGTGTTGTTGTCAGCAAGTGTGGGCACAAGATTGCCCGATGTTTTATTTGCAGGCATTGTGAAAGATCTTGACCGCCAAATATCGCAACGACGCGAGGTGCGTGCGTGGCATCGTGAGGCAAGTGAAGTTCCTTTTGGGCTGTGTAAATCAATTGTGGGTAGCGATGGAGTACACGATGTTGCGGCATTGCCTGCGCAGGGCTTGTTGGCGCAGTGCCCGCCTGCAGTAGAGCTACTCACACGATCAGCAATTTAAGATCATTACGAGAGATTGAAAGAGGATCACATGGGCGAGAACGTTTCATTTAAAAGCAATGGCGGAACCTGCAGCGGTTACCTGGCGAGCAATGCCGTAAACGCATCTGCTCCGGGTGTTGTGCTCATTCAAGAATGGTGGGGGCTCGTGCCCCACATTTGTGATGTTGCCGACCGTTTGGCCGCCGAGGGTTTCACAGTGCTTGCACCCGACCTCTATAACGGCGAGTCAAGTACTGAACCCGATGAAGCGGGCAAGTTGATGATGGGTTTAAACCTCCAACATGCCGCAAAAGACATGAGCGGGGCCGTTGACTTCCTCCAAGAAAAAACTGGCCGCACGAAAGTTGGTGTCGTTGGTTTCTGTATGGGTGGGGGCCTCACCTTGGCATTGGCCTGCCAGCGCCCCGATGCTGTTGCTGCGGCCGCGCCTTTTTACGGGGTTATTCCTTGGCCAGAGGCTCAACCCAATTGGGATGCGCTCACTGCAGTTGTCGAAGGGCACTATGCAGAAAATGATGCTTTTGCAT
>CAIOHI010000240.1 GCA_903858075.1 uncultured Actinomycetes bacterium | reverse complement strand
GTCACGTGGCGCTTCATTTCGTTGCGCATGATCAACGAAGAAATTGGCTATAACGAATCGAGTGAAGTTCACCGTCAGTCGCATTTCATCGGAACTCAAATTTTGCGTTCCGCAGCATTGGCTCGTGCCGAAGAAGGCAACGAAGCAGTGGGCAAGTTGTACACCGCAGTAGGAACCTCACTGCACAACAACAAGCAGCACGATGAAATGATGAACAACCCCACGTTCTTCCTCGTCGACGCGTTAAGTCGCGCCAACCTCAATGTCGATTGGGCCAAGGGCGCCGACAACGAAGAGTTCGATGCAATCATTCGAGAGGAAACCAATTTGGCCTTCTCGCGCACAGGCAAAGGTGTAGGAACACCCATCCTCACCTTCAAGCCTGGTCAGGACAATGAAGGTAGTTTCTTCGGGCCGGTCATCTCCGAAATTCCTCGTGGCGATGCTGCGTTGAAACTGTGGGACGCCATTGAGCTCATTGCCACCTCAACAGGTATGGCAGAACTCAAGCGTTCCATTCGCTCAGCGCCAAATTTCAAATAAGTGTTATGCCGACTTCAAGTCGGCAATGACCTGACTCCAACGTTCTGGGTCGCTCTTGTACGGTGCGTAAAAACTAATGCGCTGAATGACGTCGCTGTATCGGCGGCCAAGTTCGCTAGCAATAGTCTCAGGCTTACCTACAACCGCAAACGTATTGAGAATTTCATCGTTGATGACATTTCCCATCTCGACCCATTTGCCGGCTTTCGAGAGCGTGTTGAGTTCGTCTTGTAGACCACCCCACCCGTGAATGTCGAGCACTCCGCGGTAGGCAGGTGTTGAACCGTAGAAGGCAATTTGCTGGCGTGTGCCGGTAGCGGCTGCTTCCAACTCTTCGTCGTTGTTCCCCGTAACAACGAATGATGGCCCAACTACTTCAAAGCCCTCCATTGTTTTGCCGGCTTTTGCACGACCACGGGCAAGTGCAGGAAGAGTGACTTCACGCAAATACTTTTCGGTTGTAAAGCCGTGGCAAATAAACCCGTCGCACACTTCGCCAGCAACTTCGGTCATGAGTTCACCCACGCCAGCTAAGAAAATTTTAGGAACACCGTATTCGGAAATGTCATTGGGGTTCGGTGTGAAGAAAGGTGTCATGAGTGTGTGCGTGTAGAACTCACCGCGGAATTCCAATTTGGTTCCGTTTTGCCATGTGTCCCAAATAGCTCGAATGGCCAAGACCATTTCGCGCATGCGTGCTGCTGGATGGCTCCACTCCATGCTGAATCGCTTGGTGATGTGCGGTTTAATTTGGCTCCCCAAACCCAAAACGAATCGGCCACGAGAATAAGACTGAAGGTCCCAACCAATGTTGGCAAGGGTCATTGGGTTGCGCGCAAATGCGACGGCAATAGAGGTGCCCAGTTCTATTTGCGAGGTGTGCTCTGCAGCGAGAAGCAAAGGAAAGAATGGGTCGTGGTTTGTTTCTGCTGTCCAGGCACCGGAGTACCCAGCTGCTTCTGCATCTTTTGCCGACTGCACCGATTGGTGGAGGTCGAGTGCTATTCCGCCATCTACTTTCATGATTCCCCATTCGTTTCGTGAATGAGAAAACTATAGATGACCGTGGAATTAGAT
>CAIOHI010000239.1 GCA_903858075.1 uncultured Actinomycetes bacterium | reverse complement strand
TTTTGCTGTGCATGATGCGTGGTGAGCCACTCGTAATATCCGTTCACTGCTACGACACAGCGCCCGCCAACTATGAGGTCTCTGAACATCGGCTTTTCAGTAATGGTTTCTGCGCGAGCATTTATAACTGGTGCACGACCTTCGAATTGCGACAGCCACAGTGGCTGCATCCCCCAATGCAATTCTTCTAGAACAGATTCGACACCCTTGCGCCGCAACGAGAGCAGTCGGTTGGTGGGGGCCACATTAAAATTTGAAACATCAGTGTTTGACAGTTCCTCAATAGCAACGGCACCGAAGTGTTCAGAGATGTCTTGAGCAGAACTAGTAATGACCAATCGCCCACACATAAGGCGAGTATAAACAGTGCCTCTACGGCAGAATGTAATTGTGATATTCGATCTGCATGTCAACCAGTCACTTGTTCCTCATGACGAGCTATACGCACTTGCCGAAGCAATTGACGAAGGAGCGTTCGAAACACTGTGGGTGCTCGACCACTTTGCTGCTCTCCAGGAAAATGTGACTCACCCCATGCTCGATCCATTTGTACTTCTGGGTGCCTTGGCCGCCAAAACAAAATCTCTTCGTCTCGGCATATTGGTAGCAAACGTCGTAAACCGACAACCAGCCGTACTTGCTCAAGCATCTACATCGTTGCAATTTATGAGCAATAGTCGCTTCACCCTGGGTCTCGGAGCCGGTGCGTCTCCTACGTCGCGATTTGCTGCAGAACATCATTCACTGGGTATTGAGTTGCGAAAGAAGATGGCCGACAGACACGCGTACCTAACGCACTCCGTACAGACCATTCGCTCCATTTGGCAGCGTGACTCAAGCGCAACGCCTATCATTGTCGCGCCCCCAACAGAACCGAACATCACCATCGGTGTCAACAGTTCCGAACTAGCTGTGCTTGCTGCACAGTTGAGCTGTTCCATCAATATTCGATGGAACCATGAAAGCCTTTCCACCATCGTTGCTAAGTATCGAACTGAGGCCACGAAATGTGGAACTCAGGCAAACATCTCGGTATGGATGCCTTGGAGTTTAGAGCACACTCAAAATCAAGAAGCGATCTCTCCACTCGCCGATTTAGGCGTAGACCGAGTGATTTTTCTCACCACTGAGAAGCAGCACTTCAGCGAGTTGATGAACCTAGGAAGCTTTTCGTTCCCATAACGACTCGCGTCTGAAGACTGGCATCGAGAAGTTGCAGTAACTTCACCAAATGCGCATTGGTCAAACTCACACATCCAGACGTTGGCTTCGTCTTACCCGACCCATAGTAAGAATGCGAATGTATAAATATCGCGCCACCATGACCGCGAACAACGGGGTTCATGTTGAAGTCAAGGACGATGCTGCGCCTATAAGGCCCGCCTTTGGCGATGCGGTAAAGATCTTCGTCGCCCTTTGCACAGGCGCTCCCTTTTACTAGCGAGTTGTAAGTCTTTTCCGATTGTCGCAAGACCCAGCAGTAATTCTCTCGGATCTTGATGTACGGGTAACCGCTGGACGGAACAGGCACAATGCCAAAGACAGATTGGATGCGAAATGATCCCATCGGCGTGGTGCCGTCACCTTCTCGATGACGCGCGGAAAAGCCACTTCTTCCAATACGAACGGGAATTGATCCGAATTGCTTGCTCCATCCCACTTCACTTTTCAGATGCACAGACAAAGTGGCAGAGTTGCTTTCTTTCGCTGTATTTTCCACCACAACAATTTGCTGCGCATCGCCAATGAGCGACTCTTTAATGTTGAGAGCCACTGAATTGTCAGCTTGAGCTGGTGCAGACAATCCAGTACAAAAAATTGCACAACTCAATACGAGCTTCAGAAAGAACTTCAAGGTCGCGGGGCTGCCACTTTTGGATAAAAAGTTTCGATGTGCTTCGGCAAACTATTTTTCACGAATGCTGAAGTGTCGTCGGCCAATACTTCAGGCACACCCTGCTCTACGCCGTCTAAAGTACGTTCCACCACTTGATGTGGGGAAGTCTTTGGCATATCAACTCCAGCAGCCATATCGGTATCAATAAAAGCTGGGTGAACGGCCACAACAAGGGTTCCTTGTCGAGCGAGTTCAAGCCGTAAACCATTCGTCATCGACCAGGCGGCAGACTTCGACATGGCATAAGTAGCAACTTCTTTCATAGAGAGCCACGACACTGCCGACAATACGTTCACTATGACGCCACCACCATTAGAGGCAAGTGCGGGTGCAAACGACTTCGACAAGTTGAAGGGACCCCAGACATTGGTTTCGAACTCTGCCTTGGCATTCTCTAAGGCATGATCGGCCATAATGCGACCGCCAATGACTACACCGGCATTATTAATGAGCATCGTGATATCGCCACACTGCTCCACCGCTGCTGCAATGTCACTTGCGCTAGTCACGTCGAGCTTGATGGGCACAACACCTGGTGTTGTGATTGTCTCTGGCTTGCGCGCTGCGGCATACACCTTGGAAGCTCCACGATCGAGTAATTGGCGAACATACTCAGCACCGAGACCACGGTTGGCCCCAGTTACCAAAACTACTGAACCTGCAATTTTCATATGAGAACCCTTCAGAGTGAACAACTCGAATTTGCACGAGAAAACAATTGTCGGGCTGGCGGGATTTGAACCCACGACCTCTTGTCCCCCAGACAAGCGCGCTAACCAAGCTGCGCTACAGCCCGTGCGCGAAGTCTACGAGAAAAGGCTGATTACCCTCCAAGTGAGGTACAAAGCGAGAGCCCCAAGAAGCATCTTGAAGTGCCAAGGCGCCTTTGCTTCTTCCTCGGTCATTCCAGCGAGCTCACGTAAATTCAAGTTTTCAGCAGTTATTTTTCCGTGTGCATTAGGTAAATCTGGTTTTTCACCGCAACCCGGGCAAGACCCCTCTGCAGTCATTGCAGTTGGGGTGAAATATTTTGCACATGGCTCACACCAAGGCATGGCCTACTCCGCCCTACGCCGAACGCGCAACTTAATAGGCGTAGATCCGAATTTGAATGCTTCACGAATGGAGCGCTCGAGATAACGCAGGTAAGACCCCGGGAGTTCTCTATTTACAA
>CAIOHI010000238.1 GCA_903858075.1 uncultured Actinomycetes bacterium | reverse complement strand
GTGCAGAAGTTGTACGTACCCGCAGTAGAGCTGCGGAATGTTCCCAACCATTGCCAGCTGTAGTAGTCGGAACTACTCGTGAAACCCTGAATCTGTGTTGATGTCACTGTCTGGCCCTGCAACGTGGCGGTGGCAAACCAGTTTGGATTATCGGCGTAGTAGTTGACATAGCGAGTACCGGTAAGTCCTGCGGACTCACCACCAAGACTGCTGAGCGATGGCGTGGCTTTTGCGACTGTAAAGGTGGCAGTTGTAGCGCGTGCGGTGTATGGAGTTGCAGCAGCTTGGCTGGCAGTAATGGTGGTTGCTCCTGCACCACGAATGGTGACTGCACCTGTTGAAGAGTCGATAGTTGCAACATCTGCATTGGAACTGGTGAATTCAAACGTTCCGCTGCTTGGTGATGATGGTGCGGACATAGTGAATGCTGCATCTCCAAATGTTTTTGACGGTGCAACAAATGCACCGAAAGTTGGAGAAGCTGGTTCGACAACAAATGTGGTCGTACTTGTTGATGCGGTATGAGTAAGTGTCTGTGCTTGGGTGGCAATGATCTCTACAGAACCAGGCGCGACAATTGTGACTAGCCCACTGGAGCTATTCACGGTCGCTACCGAAGTGTCGTTCAAAGTCCCGTTCTTCCTAGTGGTGAACGTAAATGCTCCACTGCTAGTTGTGGTGGGTCGGGTCAGAAGGAACGGTACAGCACCATATGTCTTGTTCTCGATGACAAAATCTCCGTACACAGGAGTTCCGCGACTAATCGTGAGAACTACAACAACGCTGGCAGCCGTATGGTTTGTTCCGACGCCCTGAGTCATAGTGAGGGTTGTAACGCCCGTGCTAACGATTGTCACTCGACCAGTTGTTGCATTGATTGTGGCTGCTGCTTCATTGCTACTTCTGTAGGTGATAGCGCCATCGCTCGGTGAAGTGCCCCAGTTGAAAAGGAAGGTTGCATCGCCGAATTCTTTTTCAATTGGGTCTAGTCGTTGGAATGCTGGAGTAGCAAGCCCAACTTGAACGGTGACAGACGATGACGCAGCTTCATAATTGGTTGTTGACGCTTGCTTAACGGTGACAGTGGCCGTACCGGCACCGACAACGCGGACTACACCTGTTTTTTCGTTGACAGTCAGTACGCGAGAGTTATTGCTAGAGAAAGTGAATGCGCCCGAGGAAGTAGATCGAGGCGCCATGGTGGTGTCAGCATCGCCAAAAACTAGGCCAGTGAGTGAGATGTTGGAAAGCTCTGGGGCGCCTTTGGCGACAGTGATGTCTACAGTGACGGAATTAGCTGCGTAGTTACCTGCTGCTGCTTGTGTTGCGGTGATGGTGGCGGTGCCTGCGCCTTCAATAGTTGCTTTGCCTGCTTCACTGATCTTCACAATTTTGCTGTTGCTACTAGTGAATGTGAAAGCTCCAGATGACGGGGAAGTTGGGTTTTCAATAGTGAACTCGGCATCACCAAAGGTTTTTGACTCGGCAGTCAGTTTGCCCAATGTAGGCGCAGCTTGCTTAACGGTGAATGTGAATGTTTGTGACGCGCTCACGTAATCGTCAGTTGCAGCTTGAGTGACAGTGATGGTGGAAGTGCCAGCACCAACAACAACTACTTGGCCTGTAGTTGCATTTATGGTTGCCACCGCAGTGTTGCTGGAAGTGAAAGAGATGGCCCCGCGTGACTCTGATGTTGGTTTGGCAATAGTGGGACCAATTTCTCCAAACGTGCTGGACACATCTGCTGTCGCAGTCAGTACGGGAGTTCCTTTACGCACTGTAAGTACGAAGTTCTTTGAGGCTGCAAGATAGTCATCATTGGCTGGTTGAGAGGCGGTGATAGTTGTTTTTCCTGCACCAACTATCGACAGTTTCCCGTTTACTTTCGAGAATCTTGCAACAGACTCATCACTTGACTCCAGTTTGAATACAGCAGTACTTGTGGAAGTTGGGTTTGCTAATACAAATGCTTCTTCACCAACGGTTCGAACCGCGGAGGTGAACGCCCCAAGAACAGGGGTGGCTCGCCCTACTATCAATTCTGCAGTTACAGAAATTGATTCATAGTCTTTTACTGCAGCTTGCGTGGCGGTGATGGTGGTAGTGCCAGCGCCCGAGATTGTGATGCGGCCGGTTGATGCGTTGATCTGAACAATGTCCGATTTGCTTGAAGTGAATTTCCATTCACCCTTGCTGTTTGATGTGGGTGCTTGGACTGTGAACGGCACATCACCGAACTCAACGGTCGGCAGAACCAGTTTCCCGACAATGGGTGTTTGTGGTGCGCCTTTGGTGGACACATTTCCAGAGCTTTCTTTTGGAACTGTGGTTGTGGGCGCGACGTACACAGGGTCGATTTTGTAGTTCGGGTTTGCCATGTTGCGATTTGCCAGCGAAGGAAGGGCTGCAATTTCTTTTGACGCGAGCTCTGGTGGCAGTTCAGCTTTTACAGC
>CAIOHI010000237.1 GCA_903858075.1 uncultured Actinomycetes bacterium | reverse complement strand
TCCAGGTGGGTTCGCCATGCATGCACAAGATGGTTTCGGTAGCGGGGTCAGAAGCGCTGGCACCCTCATCTATATGGTGCACGCGTAACGTGCCCGAGCCGTCGCCGCGCGCGATGTTGGTGTAACGCGGGGCGTATGGCCAGGCGGTGAGGCCTGAAAAACGGTCGTCTGGTGTGCGGATAATGTCCATATTTCCCCCTGAGTGCAATGGTGAATGTTTTTGCACCCTAAGTGCAAATACCCCTGCCGTCAAGATCTTAACGAGGGGGTTGTCAAGGCGACTCAGACGTGGCAGACTTCTCACGTGCATCGTTCGTCAACTTCCGTTCTTGTGGTGGTCGTCGTCGTGTAGGCACGCGTCACATATCACGCGTGCCGGTAAGCCTCCCAGATGGGGGGCTTTTTTGTTGCTTAAAACGCAACACACGCCTGAATAAGACGCAGTAAGTGGTCTGAATTGTCTGAATTGAATACAAAAGAACGAGTGATACAGGAGAGTCAAATGAAAATCACAGGAGCTGAAGCGCTCATCAAAGCGCTCGAGATGGAAAGTGTCGACGTCATGTTCGGCTACCCGGGTGGCTGCATTTTGCCTGCCTATGACCCTCTCTTGAAGTCATCTATTCGCCACATTTTGGTGCGCCACGAACAAGGTGCTGGGCACATGGCCGAAGGGTACGCGCACGTCACCGGCCGCCCCGGAGTTGCCATGGTTACCAGCGGTCCTGCTGCTACCAACTTGGTCACCCCATTGTGCGACGCCTACATGGACTCCATTCCGATGGTTGCCATTACTGGGCAAGTTTCCACTTCGGCAATTGGTACCGATGCTTTTCAGGAATGCGACACCGTAGGAATTACGCGCAGCATTACGAAGCACAACGAACTGGTGATGAGTGCGGAAGATCTTCCCCTTGCAATTCGTCAAGCATTTCATATTGCAACAACAGGTCGACCAGGCCCAGTACTCATCGACATTCCAAAAGACGTTTTGCAGAACAGCATGACGTGGCATTGGCCAACCGATGAAGAAGTGCAAGCCAGCCTTCCTGGCTATCACCCCACAACAAAAGGTCATCCACGGATGATTAAAGAAGCAGCGAAGTTAATACTTGCTGCAGAGCGACCTGTTTTGTATTTAGGTGGTGGCGTTTTGAAATCGCGTGCGGCAGAAGTCGTTCGTGAAATTGCAGAGTTGTTGAACATTCCTGTTGTTACAACACTCATGGCACGAGGTGCATTCCCCGATAGTCACCCATTGTGCTTAGGCATGCCAGGTATGCACGGAACAGCAGCTGCTGTTACCGCAATGCAGAAAAGCGATTTGCTCATTGCGTTGGGTGCTCGTTTCGACGACCGTGTAACTGGAAAAGTTTCGGCATTCGCGCAAGAAGCAAAAATTATTCACGTTGATATTGACCCCGCAGAACAAGGCAAAGTACGTCGTCCCGATGTTCCTATTGTTGGCGATTGCAAGCTTGTCAGCATTGAAATTTTGAAGGCACTGCGCGAACTTCTCGATGGTGGCGAAGTGCAAGCCGACATTGCGCCTTGGCGTAGCCGTTGTAGCGGATGGCAAGAGCAGTTCCCCTTGTCGTACGAGCCAAGTGCTCCTGGC
>CAIOHI010000236.1 GCA_903858075.1 uncultured Actinomycetes bacterium | reverse complement strand
CGACGCACTTCTTGGTGTCGTCGCTGGCGAACGCGATCTTATTGATGCCATTTGGGCGTATTCAGTTCTTCATGGTGCATCGGCTTCGCCTTACGACGCCCACAATGCGTTGCGTGGCATTCGCACTCTTCCTGTGCGTCATGAACGCCAATGCGCCACAGCAATGGAGTTAGCAACATGGTGCGAGTCGAGCGGCAATTGCACAACAGTGTATTACCCCGGCCTAGCTAGCCACCCGCAGCACAACCTTGCTTTACGACAAATGACTTCATTTGGTTCAGTGTTCGCTATTGAAATTGCTGGTGGCATTGAAACATGCCGTGCGTTTATTGCGGCGCTGCAATTGGTGCGCCCGGCAACATCGTTAGGTGGCCCTGAAACTCTTATTTGTCATCCGGCCACCAGCACACATTTCGGCCTCGATGAAGAGTCACTTTCCGGAGCGCTCGCCGGTGAAGGCCTCATGCGTATTTCTGTTGGCCTCGAACATGTCGATGACCTACGCAACGATCTTGCTGCAGCCTTTGCTGCATCTCGTTCTTAAATCTTTTTTGGCGGCCGCGGAATAAAGGCGCTTGTGCGTGCCACGTAATCGCTGTAACCCTCTTTGCGCTTTTTCAAACTCTTTTCTAAGAGCGTTACACCTGAAACACGACGCAAAAGAATGCTCATCACCACTGCGCCAAGTATGCCTACAACGCCTATCTCGGCTTCAGCAGCAATGAGCGCGAGACCCCACCACACACATGCATCACCGAAGTAGTTCGGGTGCCGTGTGTATTTCCAAAGCCCGCTTTGCATTACTTTTCCGGCGTTTGCCGTATTCGCTTTGAACCGAGCAAGTTGAATATCGCCCACTGTTTCGAAGAAGAGACCGACAACAAAAAATACAACGCCCAATATGCCAAGCAAACCGATGCTCGGATTCGCTGATACCTGACCCAGCTGCACAGGCAATGACACCAGCCACATGAGCACACCTTGAAGAATGAACACCGTAAACAAACTCACGAGAGGAAACTTTGCGCCGTAATGCTTGCGCATTGCCTTGTAGCGGAAATCTTCACCATGCCCAATATTGCGCCACGCCAAGTACGACGCCAAGCGCAAGCCCCAGGCCGTTGTGAGCAACGTCAGTAGCCACCCGCGTGCTTCATTTCCGTCGGCAACGCTATGGGTGACCCACGCAACCACAACAAAGCCAAGACCCCAGACAATGTCGACAATGGAGGCATTTTTCAATATGAGACTGAGGAGCCACATAGAAAACATAAGAATCGCAATTGCAATTGCGCTCGCTAAGAGAATGTCTGCACTTCCACTCATCACTTCATGCCCTTCAAAACTTCGTTTTGTGTTTTCACTTCTGTGTCTAACATCAACCACTGCTGGTCGAGCCATGCAGCCATATTTTCAGTAGGAATATCTGCACGCGCAATACGCCGGAACCACATGACACACCGAACGTTTTCTTGTTCGAGGTGGCGCAACATGCCGCCGAAGGTGTCGAGCCCGTCGAAACCCACATGACCAGCAATGACCACATCACAGTGTGGGGCACCTTGCATTAACGCAATGGCTCCGGCAGGTTTTGGCGGCAACAACATTGTGAGCGGCTCCAACAACTGAGCTCGTTCGGGGTTGCGCTCTTTGATCTTCTCCAGCACTCGTTGTCGCTTCACCGCGTTTGCACGCGTACCTTCAGGGAAAATGACCGCCACGTCACTATGACCCAGGTTGTGCGACAACTCGGCAACGCCTGCAAGCTCTCCTTGCACATTGTCTGATGAACGATTGAGGAAATAATTGGGCAACCTGTGCCCCACTATGTCGAGGCACGGGTCGAGCATCAACTCCCGCTTGAGCACATAACGCGGATGCAAACCTGCGACATTGCCCATTGCCCACGCCGACACCAACGAGTCGGCAAGGCTCGCGTGCCGCGACAACACCACTAGTGGCCCAGGCACGAGCACCTCTGGGTTCTGCACATCTATACGTAACCCAACAGTGACACGTAAGGCACGAATGAGACCGCCTGCCCACCAGCGCTGCAACTTGTAGTGCAGCAAGGAGTTTCGTTTCTGACCTACGACCCAAAAGGCAATACTCGCCACTACTCCGGCAATTTCAAGCCAGGTCCAGCACAAGAGAAAGGCAATGAGGCGAACAATGGGGAATCTCCATTTGCGGCGCAACAGATCGAGCACGATGGTGAGCGGAATCCATATAAAGAAAGAGCCCAAGAGGAAGTTAGCTAAAACAAAAACGCCAAGAACGGCGATGGGTCGTCTGACATATGGCTTTTCGATATCGCCATAGTACTTCCCGCATCAAATGTTGACTATTTTGGTCAACTATAGGCAGACTGTAGAGGTGAGTTCATCTGCAACCCTCTGCGCTGTTCGGCGCCTCACCGGAACCCTCGGTGCGGAAATTTCGGGTGTTGACCTCACGCAGCCACTGTCAGGTCAAGACACTGCCGCTATTCGCGAAGCCCTTGTTCGCTATCGCGTTGTCTTTTTCCGCGACCAGCATCTCACCCCTACTCAGCAAGTTGCGTTCGCTCGCAACTTCGGCGAACTCACGCCTGCCCACCCGCTTCTTGGCGGCCTCGACGAGAATCACCCCGAAGTACTTGTGCTCGACTCAACTGACTACAAGCTTGGTGTGGGCGATGTGCGCAACACTGGCGAAAAGAAAACAACGAGTTACAACAACAGGTGGCATACCGATGTCACTTTTTCCGCTGCTCCGCCTACTGCCTCAATCTTGGCAGCAAAAGTAATTCCCTCATTTGGCGGCGACACATTGTGGTGCGACCTCGTGAATGCTTACGAAACTCTCGCTGCTCCGTTGCAACACTTGGTCGACGGTTTAGTTGCCGTGCATGATGCAAGCGGAACCTTCTCTCGCTTCCGCGATGAAGACAAGAGTGGCGAAAACAAGCAAAAGTTGCAGACTATGAACCCTGTGCGCCACCCCGTTGTACGCGTGCACCCGGAAACTGGCGAACGTGGTCTCTTCGTGAACCCCACGTTCACTGCTTACATTGAAAACTTCTCTCCTGAAGAAAGCCAAGCAATACTTGGACTGCTTTATGAACACAGCATTCAGCCAGAACGCGTTGTGCGTTGGACATGGCGCGAAGGCGATGTTGCAATGTGGGACAACCGCTCTACAGCCCATTACGCCGCAGCCGACTACACCGAACCACGGTTGATGCACCGCATTACTGTGCGCGGCGAACAGCCATACGGCACCTTTGGCACTATTGAACCAAACGTAGCGAGCAACGCATGAACCCCTACGCAGCCCAGTTCCCCGTCAATTTGAACATTGAAGGCAAGCCAGTTCTTTTGGTGGGTGGCGGGCGTATTGCCTACCGCAAGGCCGAGCAATTGCTGGTGTGCAATCCACTTCTCACCGTTATTTCTCCAGAGATCGACGAACGGTTTCACGCCACCGGCGCAACTCTCATTCAACGCGAATACGCAGCGCTTGATGTGAAGGGCTTTTCACTCGTTGTAACTGCTACTGCAAACAACGTTGTTGACCAACAGATTTTTGATGAATGTGAATCGCTTGGCATATGGG
>CAIOHI010000235.1 GCA_903858075.1 uncultured Actinomycetes bacterium | reverse complement strand
TTTTGTCACGCTTCGATATTTATCTGCTCGATGAACCAACCAACGACCTCGACCTCGATGGTCTTGCGCGCTTGGAAGAATTCGTCAAAGGAATTCCTGGTGGTGTGGTTCTCGTCAGTCACGACCGCACATTTCTCGAACACACCATCACACATGTTTTAGAAATAGATGAATTCACACACCAAGCGAAAGCAACTGCTGGTGGTTGGAAAACATTTCTCTCTGAGCGTGCCATTGCGAAAGAGCAAGCATGGGAAGACTTTGAAACATACGACACAAAACGCTCCAACCTTGCTGGTCGCTCGCAGCGTGAACGTGAATGGGCAACTCAAGGTGTTGCAAAGGCAAAAAAGAAACCAAACGACGGCGACAAGATAAGTAAGAACTTGAAAATGAATTCGTCAGAACAGCTTGCTGGTAAGGCTGCTCGCACCGATAAAGCAATAGAGCGCCTTGCCGTTGTAGAGAAACCACGAGAGGCGTGGCAGTTACAACTCACCATTCCTCTACGCGAGCGTGGTGGCGATGTTGTTGCACGACTCTCCAACGCTGAAATTGACCATGGCTCATTTCACTTTGGACCAGTGAACTTACAAATTACTTTTGGTGACCGCATTGCAATTGTTGGCCACAATGGCAGCGGCAAGAGCACTCTCATCAACACTCTCCTTGGTCGCAGCACTCTCACCGGTGGTGAACAGTGGCTCGGACCTGGTGTTGTAGTGGGAGAACTTGAACAAGCGCGCTTTCAGTTATCGGGTCGCAATACTGAAGGCGAACTCACCAGCGACACTTTGCTCGAAGTATTTATGGAGGCAACAGGGTTGCTTGTACCCGATGCTCGCACGCTTCTCGCGAAATTTGGGCTCGTAGCAGAACATGTCAACCGCACTGCGGCTTCGCTTTCACCTGGCGAGCGCACACGAGGAGTACTTGCACTACTCATGGCCAATGGTGCGAACTGCCTTGTATTAGACGAACCCACCAACCACTTAGACCTCCCCGCCATTGAGCAACTTGAGCAAGCGCTCGACACTTTTGGCGGAACTGTCCTACTCGTGACCCACGACCGTTCGCTCTTGGAATCGGTACGCATTACCCGCACCATCACCATGGAAAACGGAAAACTTACTGCTGAGAGTTAGCCAAGTGCTCTACCAGGAAACTGGCCCTGTTGCTCCTACAGCACTGCCTTCAGATCGAACCCCTCTTGGCACTAAGTCGTTAGCCATTTCATTCCAGAGTTTTGGCAACTGGTAATGCGGCACGCGTGGGAATAGATGATGCAATGCGTGGTGGTCGTGTCCACGAATTAAAAAAGTTGAGCCGGGGAATACCGCCACACGGGTATCGACATATCGCCCCATTTCTTTTGCGGGGTGATGTGGGTACCACGCAAACACCAAAAGCAACCAAAATGCCTGAAGGCGTGCGGGGATGTACCACAAAAACAGTGCAGGTAATCCGAACCCAGTGAGGAAAGCAACAAGCAGCACAAGATGCGTGAGTGCCCAAAAACGCATTTGCACTAAACCGTCTTTGCGACTTCCTGTTGTACCCAACGAACGCTTCAAAGCGGGGTGAAGAATTTTTCTCGTCACTGGAACAAATGCAATGAGCGGCAAGAACGTGTACACATAAGCGGCTGATAGCCATTTCAGTGGCAAATCTCGCAAGCGACCATCGGTGAATTGATCGGGGTCACGCGAAGCATCGTTCGTAAATGCATGATGGCGCATATGAGAAGTACGGTGCGCAGTAAATGAAATACCGAGCGGGATAGAGCACAGTTTTCCTATTACCTCTTCAACTTGTCGACCCTTGGCAACTTTTCCCCAAATATTTTTATGAGTCGCTTCGTGCATCGGCATATAAAAAGTTGAAGCAATAACGGTGTTGATAATGAGACCTACCCACAGCGGAATGGCATCAGCAATGCCCAGCCACATCACTCCACCCCAAATAACACTGAAGAAAAGGAACGTCACCACCATTCGCCATTGAATGCCACCCCAATATTTTGCGGCAACAACATTTTCTGCCTTCACCGCATCGCGACGACCAACTGCATCTCCGCCGGCGCCCGCTGCAGCGTCAATGAGAAAATCTGCAAGCGCGTCTGGGTTCGGTGTATCTATAGACATATAGGCATCTTAGATAGGTCTTTACTGTGGGCGCTACCGTCCTATTTATGACCGAGCAAATCTTCTTACCGTTTATTTACCTCGGCAACCTATATTTTAGGGCAACTCCCCCCACGAAAGAGCAGCAATGAAAAACCACCACAAGAAGTTGGCGTTCACTTCGCTCCTTTTCTCCCTCTCAGTAGGCCTTTTATTAACTGCGTGCTCTAGCAGTTCCGACACTGCGCAAGACACCATTGCAGCCTCTACAAGTCTCAACACAGAAACAACTGTTAGCGATGCCACAGCAGTCACAGATAACACCTCAGCAATTAAGGCCGCTTCGTGGAACCCAACTATCAAAATTGCTTACTCAGGTGGGTCCATCAACTTTCAGCCAGATGGAATTCCGAATCATGAGCGCGATGAGTACTACGCGGTGCCCAATGCCGGAGTAGTTGTTCCCGATGCAAACTCGGCGTATGTCATGAAAGATCCAACGAAGGCACAAACCTATTCGTTCGATATCCCCTCATCACCTGAGTACTCATCAGAAGTGACCCAAGCGCCACTTGGCTCCATCGGGGTCATGATCTCTGGTGCAATTCTGTTCAACCCCTACGAAGGTGACGGCACAACTGTTGCCATGTCCGGCAACTTCACCGTTACCAATTCAGATGGAATCACGGCATCGTTCATCGACAAGTGTGCAGGTCACCCAACCCCCAATTCAGGTGCATACCATTATCACGGTCAGCCCGAATGTGTAACCGCCAAAGTAGATAAGGCCGAAGGTCCGTCACATATCATCGGCATTGCTCTTGATGGATACTTTATATATGGCGCAAATGACATCAATGGAAAAGTTGTTCCGTCTAGCGCACTCGACGAATGCAATGGAATCAACAGCCCCACACCCGAATTCCCTAACGGCGTGTATCACTACGTTCTTCCGGGAACTACCGATGCAACTTCTTCTATTCGATGCTTCCACGGAAAAGTTGACAGCACACAAATTCGACCAATGCCGCCCATGGGTGGACCACAGCCAGATCTTGCTGGAGCTGCTCAAAAGCTCGGTATCACACAGGCACAGTTGGAAGCTGCACTCGATCGTAAGATGCCCCCCGATTTTCTGGCCGCAGCAAAAACTCTCGGCATTACCGAGGCAGAGCTAAAGGCTGCACTTGGCGCACCGTAACTTCATCGGCGGCATCGCACACCGATAACACGGATAGCACTACTCTCCGTTCATGGAATCACGCTTTATTGCACTAAAGAAAATGAACGTACTTGCCGGCTGTCTTCACCTTGTGTCGTTCGTTGCGATCTTGTTGTTGGCCAATGACTTTTCGCTTCCTGTGCGAGCGATCTACCTCACCGAGGCACCCGGTACTGGAAACTTCACCGATGGCATCAATCTTTTCAACCTGAACACTGGCTACATGGTTGCGGCATTCATGGCGTTGTCGGCGTTCTTCCACTTCTTTGTGAGTTCGCCGAAGGTATTCCCGAAATATGTCGATGGTCTTACTCGACACATCAACGTGTACCGCTGGGTTGAGTACTCGCTCTCATCATCAATCATGATCATCGTCATCTTGCAACTCAACGGTGTTGCTGACTACATCGCCTTACTCGCAATCTTCGGAGTGAACGCAAGCATGATTCTCTTTGGCTGGCTGCAAGAGCGTTACACCACCCCGGGCGACGGCGACCTTCGCCCATTTTGGTTTGGTTGCATTGCAGGAGCAGTGCCCTGGATTGCCATC
>CAIOHI010000234.1 GCA_903858075.1 uncultured Actinomycetes bacterium | reverse complement strand
CAGTTGCTCAAGGTGTTGCCGGCTATGCAGCGCGCTACCAACAGCCCAAAGAGCGTGTTGACCGTGTAGTAATTGTTATTGCAGTCGACAAAATTCTCGGTCGCGCGTAAGCCTTTAGCTTGCCGCTTGGTTGCCGTTATCGGTAAATAAACCCTTATTTTGCACCATTTCAGAGATATACATTGAGCCCGCAGGGTGTGAGTCGGTGAGCCGAGCAATGGGGTCAGAATGGTCTGGCTCTGGTGCCGGCGCACAACCAAGTTGGCAACTGGGGCACCAATACAACAAGCGCTCGGGCGCACCGTGGTATTGCACTGCAATGACTCCCCCACAACGTTTGCATGGTTGACCATTACGACCGTAAGCAAACAGATCTGATGGCGAATCTGTATTTTGTTGTTGCAACAACGCAGATGCAGTGCGCACAATTTCTACACATGTGGATTGCGGCAACAAACCCACTGGTGCAAGCGGGTGCACTTCACTAGACCACAAAACTTCACAGCGATACACATTGCCAATTCCTGTTGCCACATGTTGATCGAGTAGAACATCGGCAATAGCGATTGTTGGATTCTCGTATGTCATTAATCGTCGCACACACTCGTTGATGTCTGCATTGGCATCGTGCAAGTCGGGGCCAAGGCGGCCGAAGTTCGGATGACGAATAAAACTATCGGGACGATACGTTTCCACATCGCGCGCATTGAAGCACACGGCAACCCAATCGATTGTTTCTACAACAACTCGCGCCATGCGCTGCGGCTTACGCCATGTTTCACCACGGCGGTACAGTTCCCAACTTCCACGCAAGCCAAGGTTGGTGTGCAAAACAATGTCATCATCCCAACAGATTTCTAAGTGGCGACCGTGTGACACTACGTCTTCTACAGTTCTACCGAGTCGCGGCATTGGCCCGCTCAACTTCTCTGCTTCAAAGCCAACAATTTGTTTACCGACAAGTGCGGTGCGCAATGCTGCAGCAGCACGATGCACGGCGTTCTTATCTGGCATAACTGAACAATAGACCTTGACACGCCATGCAATTCACCATTCACAGTACGCTTGAACAATGAGCGAGAGTAACGAGCCAAACGAGGTTGATGACCTCGCTCCTATCGAGCCCTTGCAATCCGACCTTCAGCGGGTGCGTCGTCAGCACGGCATGGCTGGGGCAATTCTTGCTGGTGGCATGTTTGCCCTCGACCAAGTACTTGGGCGAAAGCCAAAAGAGCAGCCGGCGGCGGTTCAAGAAGTTGCTGGCGAGCCAGGAGATATCGATTCTGCTGGCATCACCATAGACATCAACGAACATACGTCTGTTATTTCTCCGGCACCGCACAATCGTCCTGGTGTTCAGCGCATTGTGCGCAAGCGCCGGCGCGGCTAATTGCCCGTTAAGGCAGTTGGCCCACAGAGGCAAGGGCTAAACGAATAAGCCTGTCGTGTCCGCCCGTCATCTCGCGACGCACTTCCTGGCTCACTGCTTCCTCTGGGGTAAACCAAGCCAAGTCGAGTGCTCGTTGCGTTGGGCTGCATTCACCTGCAACAGGTACAACGAATGCCAAACTCACAGCGTGGTGGCGTGGGTCGTGGAACCCGCTGATGTTCGGATCTTGAAAATATTCCACCACGGTAAATGGCGAAGGTTCAGGTGGCAGACGAGGAAAAGCCAACGGCCCCAGATCTTTTTCAAGGTGTCGCAACAACGCTTCGCGAATGCGTTCATTTAAGAGCACTCGCCCCGAGACCACCATGCGGCTAATTGTTCCGTCGGCTGCTTGACGTAAAAGCATCCCCACGTGCGTGACACGACCTTCTTCATCAACACGCACTGGCACTGCATCGACGTATACCAAAGGCACACGATCGCGGATGTCGTTTAAGACGTCGGGCGATACCCAACCTGTTCTGGTGTCAATTTGATCGCTCACACCACCATCCTGCCAAACCCAAGGGTTCTCGGCGCGGTATGTCCCGCAAATCGGGACGCTACGCGCCGAGAAAACTCATAGGAGGGTTATTTGATAGCTGCGAAGCCGAGGTCAAGGTCGGCCAAGATGTCGGCGATGGATTCAAGACCCACCGACAAACGCACGAGACCAGGATGCACGCCGCTCGAGAGCTGCTCTGTTTCAGTGAGTTGGCTATGAGTTGTAGATGCTGGGTGAATGACCAAGCTGCGCACATCGCCAATGTTGGCAACGTGGCTGTGCAACTGCAGTGCTTCAACAAACTTCTGACCGGCTTCACGGCCACCCTTTACGTTGAACGCAATGATGGACCCGAAGCCACGGCCTTCGAAGTATTTCTTCGCACGCGCATGCCATGGGCTCGATGGCAAGCCTGCCCACGAAATACTCTCAACGCCTGCTTGCTTGCCAAGGTAGTCAGCAACTTTGGCCGCATTTTCCCAGTGACGATCCATGCGCAATGAAAGTGTTTCTACACCTTGCAAGATGGACCATGCGTTGAATGGGCTCACTGCTGAACCAAGGTCGCGCAACATTTGTACACGAGCTTTAATGATGTAGCTACCTGCGCCAAGTGCTGGCCAGTATGCAAGACCGTGGTACGAAGGGTCTGGCTCGGTGAAGTTCGGAAAGCGGCCACTAGCCGAGAAGTCGAACTTGCCGCCGTCAACAATTGCACCAGCGATGCTGTTGCCGTGACCACCCATGAATTTTGTGAGTGAGTGCACAACAATGTCGGCACCCCACTGCAACGGACGAATGCCGTAAGGCGAAGGAACGGTGTTGTCAACAATGAGCGGAACGCCTACATCGTGTGCAACTTTTGATACACCTTCAATGTCGAACACATCGTTTTTAGGGTTTGCAAGAACTTCGCCGTAGAACGCTTTGGTGTTGGGGCGCACTGCGCTCTTCCACTGCTCAAGGTTGTCGGGGTCGTCAACGAAAGTAACTTCAATGCCCATCTTCGGAAGTGTGTAGTGCAACAAGTTGTATGTTCCGCCGTAAAGCGAAGGTGAAGCAACAATGTGACTACCTGCTTCAGCCAGCGTAAGAATTGCCAAAGCTTCTGCAGCCTGACCCGAGCTCACAACCAATGCACCGGGCAAACCCACAGCTGTAGTTGTTGCACCTTCAAGGTCGGCAACGCGTGCTTCAAGCACACCTTGTGTGGGGTTCATAATGCGGGTGTAGATGTTGCCAATTTCGGCAAGAGCGAAAAGGTTCTGAGCATGAGCCGAGTCGCGAAACTGATACGACGTGGTTTGGTAAATAGGAACAGCACGTGAGCCCGTTGCAGAGTCTGGTGTTTGTCCGGCGTGAATTTGGCGGGTATCGAAACCCCAAGATGCATTTGTCATGGGAATGACTCTACCAACCAATTCCCGACCTAACGAGTCGGGTATTGCCATCGGCAAAATATTTTCGGAATTCTTCCCAAAAAGTGTCCAATTTCGAGGGGCTCAAGCATCTATATAAGGAAGGTTTCCTCATATTTGAGATCTTCATCCCGCCACCCCTAATGGCGGGAAACGAAAAGGCGCCACCAAACGGTGGCGCCTTTTCACTTTTCATTTTTTCGGCGCGTAGCGTGCCGATTAACGGTACATACGGCGCCGAGAACACTCAGCCGCCGGAGGCGTCGGACACCTTCTGCTTACCAGCCGAGATCCACGGCATCATCGAGCGCAAGCGCTTGCCCACTTCTTCAATCTGGTGATCGGCTCCAGCTTTACGTAGTTCGTTGAACTTCACGCGTCCGCCTTCGCTTTCCGCAATCCATTCTTTAGCGAACTTGCCGCTTTGAATTTCCTTCAGAATTTTCTGCATTTGCTTTTTGGTGTTCGGTGTAACAATGCGTGGTCCACGTGTGACGTCGCCGTACTCGGCAGTGTCGCTGATGCTGTAACGCATTCCAGCAATACCTTCTTCGTACATGAGGTCAACAATGAGCTTCACTTCGTGCAAGCACTCGAAGTAAGCCATCTCTGGCTGGTAGCCAGCTTCAACGAGAGTTTCGAAACCAGCTTGAACAAGCGATGTGACTCCGCCGCACAACACCACTTGCTCGCCGAACAAGTCGGTTTCAGTTTCTTCGGTGAATGTGGTTTCAATAATTCCGGCACGTGCGCCACCAATT
>CAIOHI010000233.1 GCA_903858075.1 uncultured Actinomycetes bacterium | reverse complement strand
CAGGGCCACCAAGAAGAACTGTGGTGTTGTGTGTAAGGGCTTTTCCGACTGCTTGTGCTTGGAAGTTAATCGGGGCTTTTTCTACTTCTTGTGCTTCGTGGTCATCCGGGCCTTCTTCAAATACATTCCCCACCCATGTTTTTTCTTGATCGGTAAGGGAGGTGTGTGGTGCAGTGAAGCGTGTGCGTAGTTCAATAGCTACCAGACCTTCATCGGCCCATTGGCGGGTGAGATACAACATGTTGCCGAAAAGCACGAGTGGCTTAGAGTAGTCAACATGGTCGATGTTGTCGAGTTCGGGCACAAAAACAAGAGGGCTTGTGGCAAGGTGTTGTCGCCACTCAGTAGAGTTTGGCCACAGAAGTTCTATTTGTAACTGCAGGTCAATGTCTTCTTTTGCCGAGCCGAGTTCGTCGCTTACTTGTTTGCGCACGTTTTCTAGGTCAATGCAGACGTGCCCATTGACAGGGGCCCACACGGCAATGGCAACCGAGAGATAGTCAATGAACGTTGCGGTGTTGCTGGTAGAAAAGACCGCATCGGTAATACGTTGAGCGGCGTGCACTTCGGTAGCGGTAAAAACCTCTGCAGTGATGAAGGCATGGAACTCCTCATGGCTGGTGGTTACGGTGAGTGAGGCCATGTCAGTTTCCCTTTCCAGCAAAGAGGTCGTCAAGCGCAAGAACGAGCGCAGTGGTAGGACGCCAGTGGTACACGCCGTATGGGCGGGGCGTGGGTTCGTCAGTGCTGTGGCCCGTCATACCGCGTACATAAAGGTATGCGGCACCACCTAAGTAAATGTTTGGGTCGTAGCCAGGTTGACGCCACTGTAAGTAACGGTGCAGTGCAACGGAGTACACAAGGGCCTGCAAAATGTAGCCCTCTTTCACCATAGAAGTCACCAAGTTGTCGGGGTGATACGGCGTGAGCGGGTTCTCGGTTTCCTTGGCAGGTTTGTGGAGTCGGTTTGTTTTGTAGTCAGCCACCACGTAAACGGGCTCGCTGTTTTCTGATTTCACACGGAACACGGCGTCGATGAAACCAGTCATATAGCCAGCAACGGTGATGGTGGAGGGGTTTTCGGCAATGTCTTGTGCATAAGCAGTGAGGTAAGGGTCAAGGTCACCATGTTCCAACATCAGTGCACCAATCTCGCTGAGGGGGAATGCCTCTACATCGTTGTGTGGCAAGTGGAAGTTGAATTCAAGCTCGGAGAGGCGGTGCGTGGTGCCAAGTGAGTGCAAGGTATTGCCAGCAAATGGGTCACCGAGTGGTGCGTGAATGGAAGCGATGATGCCTTCCACAATTTTTGCGCGTTCTTCGTCGCTGTGGGTGTTGACAAAACGATGTTCTACTTCGTCATGCACATCTTCGTTGAGGTGCAAGCTCGCGGGGTTAATGCTGTCGAAGATTTCGTGCACGGTGTTACCAAAGGCGCCGCTACCGGCAATGTCGTAGAGAGGCATGGTGGCTATTGCGGTGTCAAGTGCGATGTTGATGCTGCTGACCAACGGAGGCAGCGTGAGGGCGTCGTTTGATTCGTCGGTGACGCCTCCAATGTCGTTGTCGCCGTCTTTGTTGTAGTGGTCACCGGCGAGTGTTTTGGAGAGCGCTGAATAGCTCCACCGCGCAAAGCCGTAGGTGCGTACCGCGCTGGTGCGTGCATATTGTGCAGTGCTGGCCGGAGTGTGCGGTGTTGAGCTGGACTGCGTCCATTCCAGGGGTTTAGCTTTCGTAGCTGTTAGAGGAATTGCAGCAATAGTCCCCTGTGATGCACCAGCGATCTTGGCCATGAGGGCGTTGAGCGGTTCAACCTCAACGGGGATACTGGCGAGTTGCGCATCGTGTGTAGAGAGCGTTTGGGCAAGAGCGACTTTGATATTCCCTTTGCCATTATTTTCTCCAGT